>NZ_JAJQJF010000030.1:0-30702 GCF_021213615.1 Cupriavidus sp. UGS-1
CGCTCTTCCGATCTCCGCCGTCCACCGACGCGCTGCGCGTGGCCGCGCTGCGCCGCGCCGCCTCTCAGCTTGAACTGGCCGCAAACACCCGCTCGGCGCCGGGCACCACGCCGGCGGCCGGCGTGACCGAGGCACGGCGGCTGGCCCAGGCGCTGCGCAAGCTGGCCGATGCCGATGCGGCGACCCGCGGCCGCGCCGAACGTGCGATCGCCCTGCCGTTGCGGCTGGGACTGGCGGGCCTGGCGCAGGCGCTGCAGGCCGAGCGCGTCGGCATCGATTCGCTGCCGCGCGAGCTGGTGCGCGACTGGCTGACGCCCGACGGCCGCGCGCTGGTCACCGTCAGCCCGCGCCTGCCGCCCGGCGAACGGGCGCGCGAGGCGGCGCTCGATGTCTTCGTTCCCACGGTACTGGCGATCGCGCCGGAAGCCACCGGCGGGCCGATCGCGGTGCGCGGCTCGGCCCACACCATCCTGAGCGCGTTCGCACAGGCCGGCGCCTGGGCGGTGTTGTCGATCGCGGTGCTGCTGTGGCTGACGCTGCGCCGCTTCGGCGACGTGCTGCGCACGCTGGTGCCGCTGCTGGTCTCGGCGGTGCTGACGCTCGAGCTGTGCGTGGTGTTCGGCATCGCGCTGAACTTTGCCAACGTGATCGCGCTGCCGTTGCTGCTTGGCATCGGCGTTGCCTTCAAGATCTACTATGTGATCGCATGGCGCGAGGGCAAGACCGGCCTGCTGCAGTCGAGCCTGACCCATGCGGTACTGTTCAGCGCGGCCACCACCGCGACCGCGTTCGGCAGCCTGTGGCTGTCCAACCATGCCGGCACCGCCAGCATGGGCAAGCTGCTGGCGCTGTCGCTGGTCTGTACGCTGGCCGGCGCGGTGTTTTTCCAGCCTATCCTGATGGGACGGCCACGCCAGTCGCGCTGAATTGTCCTGGACCGCGGACGGACCGACCACGACGCCACCATGATCGCCATGCCAGAGCCCTCGCCCCCTTCGTCTCCTTCGTCTCCTTCGTCTCCTTCGCCCGCTCCATTACTGCTGCGCCGGCTGGCCCAGCTGGTGCCGCTCGCCGCGCTGTGTTGCGGTGCCTGCGCGACCGGGCCCAACGCCAACCCGGCCGATCCGCTGGAACCGATGAACCGCGCGATCTATACGGTCAACGACAAGATCGACACCTATGTCGCCGTGCCGGTCGCCAAGGGCTATCGCCGCGTCACGCCGCAGCCGGTGCGCACCGCGGTGACCAATGTGTTCAACAACGTCGGCGACGTCGGCAACGCGATCAACAACCTGCTGCAGGGCAAGGGCGTCGCGGCGGCCGAGAGCGTGATGCGCGTTGCGATCAATACCGTGCTGGGCCTGGGCGGGCTGATCGATATCGCCACGCCGGCCGGGCTGCCCCGGCATCCACAGGATCTTGGCCTGACGCTGGGCACCTGGGGCGTGCCGTCGGGGCCGTATCTGGTGCTGCCGCTGTTCGGGCCCAGCACCGTGCGCGACGGCATCGGCATGGCCGGGGACGTGTTCACCGATCCGGTCACCTACATGGACCCGGCCTGGCGCAACAGCCTGTTCGCGCTGCAGTTCATCAATACGCGCACCAATCTGCTCGATGCCACCAGCCTGCTGGAGCAGGCCGCGCTGGACAAATACAGCTTCGTGCGCGACGCCTATCTGCAGCAGCGCCGCCAGCGGCTGCGCGGCGGCGAGGCCGGCGATCTGCCCGACTATGGCGATGACGGCGACGACCGCGACGAAGGAGACGAAGGAGACGGCGCGGCGGGCGGCGCTTCGCCATCGACTGACGCACCGGGCTCGGTCCCTGCTCCGGCTCCCGCCGCCCCATGATCGCGCGATCGACCCGCCGAGCACCGCAGTGCGGCCGCCAGCCGGCGCAATCCCCGTTGCGCCGCGGCGGTATCGCCGGCAAGCCGCAGCAGTTCGCGCAATTGCGCGGGTTGCTTGAGCACGCTTGCGCATAGCGCGCGCATCGCGATGCCGCCATCCGCGCCGAACGCGGCCAGTGCGGCCGGCGGAATGCGCCGCCCCGCCGGATCGGCGATCGCCCGGCACACGACGAAAGGCAGCCCCGCCGCGCGCGCTGCGGCGGCGATCCGGTGCGATTCCATGTCGACCGCCACCGCGCCGGTCGCCGCATGCAGCGCCCGTTTGTCGGCAACGGCCGCGGCCGGCGTATCGACGCCCGCGATGGTTCCGCCGACGGCCGCGGGCAATGCCAGGCGAATCGCGCTGGACCAGCGGGCATCGGTGTCGACGCGCGAGCCTTGCGTGGCGACGGCATCGGCCACCATCACGCTGCCAGCCGGCAGCGCGGGGTCGAGCCCGCCCGCCACCCCGAAGCTGATCAGCCCCGCATAGCGCGACGCCGATCCTGCGTCGTCATGCAAGGCAGCGATCATCGCGGCATTCAGCGCGCCATCCAGCGCGGCATCCAGCGCATCGCCGCGCAGACCGCTCAGCGTCGTCGCGCCGGGCCACGACAGCAGCCGTGCCTCGAAGGCCATGCCGGTGACGACGAGCCAGCGCGGCGCGCCGGCATCGATGCGGCTGCCGGTTTCGCTCACATGCCCCATGGCATGCGGCCCGCGGCATCGTTGGCGTCGGCCGGTTTGCGGACGCCCTCGAGATTGCGATATCGCGCCAGCGCCCACAGCGGGAAATACCGCGCATAGCCGTGATAGCGCAGATAGAACACGCGCGGAAAGCCGACCGCGGTGAAATGCTGCTCGTCCCACAGCCCGTCGGCGCGCTGCTCGCGCAGCAGATAGTCGATACCGCGCGCGACCGCCGGCAGACCGCGGCAGCCGGCCGCCATCAGCCCCAGCAGCGCCCAGGCGGTCTGCGACGGCGTGCTCGGCGCGCTCTCGTGGCCGCGGTAGTCGAGCCGGTAGCTGCTGCCGTCCTCGCCCCAGCCGCCGTCGTCGTTCTGCACCGACAGCAGCCATTGCGCGGCGCGGCGGACCGGCGCCGCCTCGGGCCCAAGCCCCGCCGCCTGCAGCGCGCACAGCGCGCTCCAGGTGCCATACAGATAGTTGGTACCCCAGCGTCCATACCAGCTGCCGTTGGCCTCCTGCTCGCCCAGCAGATAGCGCAGCGCCTGCGCGGCGGCGCGGCTGTTTGCAGGCAATTGGCCCAACTGCGCCAGCATCGACAGGCAGCGCGCCGACACGTCGGCGGTCGGCGGGTCGAGCAGCGCGCCATGATCGGCGAACGGGATGCTGTTCAGATGACTGTGCGTGTTCTCCGGTTCGAACGCGCCCCAGCCGCCGTCGCTGCTTTGCATGCCTTCGATCCATTCGCGGGCCCGCGCCAGCGCGGGCTCGACGCGGCCCTGCCAGCGCGCATCGCCGCGCGCGGCGCGATCGAGCGCCATCGCCACCACGGCGGTATCGTCGACATCCGGATAGTGGGGATTGGCATACTGGAAGGCCCAGCCGCCGGGACGCAGACCGGGCCGGCGCACGGTCCAGTCGCCGCGTACGTCGAGCACCTGCAACGGCAGCAGCCAGTCGAGCGCCCGCCGCGCCGCCGCCTGCGCGCGCTCGCCACCGGCTTCGAGCATCGCATGGCAGGCCAGCGAGGTGTCCCACACCGGCGAAAAGCACGGCTGGCAGTACGCCTCCCCCCCTTCGTCGCCATGCTCGACCAGCAGCCGGTCCAGCGCCGCGCGCGCCTGCGCGGCCGCCGGCTCGTCGCGCGGCACGCCGAGCGCGTCGAACATCATCACCGCATTGACCATCGCCGGAAAAATCGCACCCAGGCCATCGTCGCCGTTCAGGCGCTCGCGCACGAACTGCTCGGCGCGCTCGATGGCCCGCTGACGCATCGGGCGCGGCGACAAGGGCTCGAGCACGCGCAGCGCGACATCGACGCCGCGAAACACCGCATACCAGAAGCGGCTCTGATGCGGCGCCCTGCCCGGCATCCGCGCGGCCTGGCTGGGCCGGCGAAACAGTTCGTCGATGCCGACGCGGCGCGGATTGCGCGCGCAGGGGCGCAGCGTGTTCAGCACCAGCAGCGGCACGATCACGGTGCGCGCCCAGTACGAGATCTTCGACAGATGAAACGGAAACCACAGCGGCAGCAGCATGATCTCGACCGGCATCAGCGGCACCGCGCGCCACGGCATCACGCCATACAGCGCCAGCAGCGTGCGGGTGAACACATTGCTCGCTTCGGCCCCGCCCAGCGCCAGGATGCGCTCGCGCGCGCGCCGCATCGCCGGCGCGTCGACCGGCTCGCCGATCATCTTCAGTGCGAAGTACGCCTTGACGGAGGCGCTGGTATCGGACGCGCCGCCATGAAACAGCGGCCAGCCGCCGTCCGCGTTCTGCCGGCGCAGCAGATAGCGCCCGATGCGCGCCTCCAGCGCGGCATCGGCCGGCTCGCCCAGATAGTGGACCAGCAGCACGTATTCGGACGGGATCGTGGTATCGGCTTCGAGCTCGAACACCCAATGGCCGTCGGCCCGCTGCCGCGCGATCAAGGCGTCGACGGCGTGCACGATCGCGGCATCGAGACGCGGGTCGGTGGAAGCTGGGAACGAAGGGAAGGACGGCGCGAGGGAGGCGGCGGAATCGGGCCGAGCCTTGGTGGCCACGGGGTCGGCAGCGGACGGCGAACCGTTCAACGCGATCTGGATTTCAGCCACATCACTCCTCGTCACGCTATGACATCGCGAGGCAGCCGGCCGGGGCGGGACCACGACCGGCGCGGGAAAACTCGCGATCGGTGTTGGGGGTCGGGCGATTATAGCAACCAGGCCCAAAGCGGGCCGGCCCCGCCCGCTCGCCTTGACAGCCCCGGCCCCGGGCTTCTATGCTGGCACGCATTGTTCCTTTGAAAAGACCGATGTTCTGTTGTTAAGAATAAATGGAATGTCGGCGCACTTGCCGCACTCGCAATGAATCCCGACTCCGCCAACGGCAACCCGTCCGGGTCAGCCCACCAGTCCCCCCGCAAACCCTTGCGCGGCATCCGCGTGCTAGACCTGACCAATGTGCTGGCCGGCCCCTTCTGCTGCCACCAGCTCGCGCATCTGGGCGCGGACGTGATCAAGGTCGAGACCCCTGGCACCGGCGACCTGGCGCGCCAGCTGGGCGCCGATGCCGAGCTGAACCGCCGGCTGATGGGCGTGTCCTTTCTCGCGCAGAACCCCGGCAAGCGCTCGATCACGCTGAACCTGAAGCATCCGCTCGGCAAGCAGGCGCTGCGCCGGCTGGTGCAGCAGTCCGACGTATTGGTCGAGAACTTCCGGCCGGGCGTGATGGCGCGGCTGGGGCTCGGCTACGACACGCTGAAGCAGGACAACCGGCGGCTGATCTATTGCGCGATCTCGGGCTTCGGCCAGGACGGTCCGCTGGCCGACCTGCCCGCCTACGACCAGATCATCCAGGGCATGGCCGGCGTGATGAGCATCACCGGCGATGCGCAGACCGCGCCGTATCGCGTCGGCTATCCGGTCTCGGACACCGTCGGCGGGCTGACGGCGGCGCTGGCGGTGGCTGCGGCGCTGGCCGACCGCGACCGCACCGAGGGCTATCTGATCGACGTGTCGATGCTCGAATCGACGCTGGCGACGATGGGCTGGGTGGTGTCGAACTATCTGGTGGCCGGGCGCGAACCGGCGCCGATGGGCAACGACAACATGACCGCGAGCCCGTCGGGCACGTTCCGCACCGGCGACGGGCTGATCAATATCGCCGCCAACAAGCAGGAACAGTTCGAGGCGGTCTGCCGCGTGATCGGCCGGCCGGAGCTGGCGGCCGACCCCCGTTTCGCCGAACGGCAGGCGCGGCTGCAGCATCGCGCCGCGCTGCAGGGGGAGCTCGAAGCCGAACTGACGCGGCAGCCCACCGCGCATTGGTGGCCGCTGCTGAACCAGGCCGGCGTGCCGGCCGGTCCCGTCTATACGGTGCCGCAGACGCTCGCGCATCCGCAGGTCGCCGCGCGCGGTCTCGTCGCCGAGTTTGCCGATGCGCCCGGCGTCGGGCGCGACCTGCGTCTGCTGCGCACCGGCTTCAAGCTGGACGGCGCCACGCCGGCGGTCGATGCGCCGCCGCCCGAGCTGGGCCAGCACACGCGCGACATCCTTCTCGAACTCGGCTATACGGCCGAGCAGATCGACACCATGCAGGCGGAGCAAGCCCTATGACCGCATTCGACCCCGCCAACCCCGACGCCGGGCAGCGCCGCGCCCAAGACTGGTGGCACAGCGCCATCATCGACATGCAGCCCGGCGTGATCCGCTATCGCGGCTATCCGATCGAGCAACTGATCGGGCGGGTGTCGTTCGCGCAGATGATCTGGCTGATGCTGCGCGGCGAGCTGCCGCCGCCGGGCCAGGCCGCGCTGCTCGACGCCGCGCTGATGTCCGCCGTCGACCATGGCCCGCAGGCGCCCAGCATCGCGGTCGCGCGGATGGCGGCGACCTGCGGCGTCGGGCTGAACAATGCGATGGCGTCGGCCGTCAATCTGCTTGGCGACGTGCACGGCGGCGCCGGCGAGCAGGCGGTCGCCCTCTATCTCGACATCGCCGCGCGCGTCGACACGGGACTGGCACTGGCCGACGCGGTGCGGGCCGGTCTGCAGGCCTGGCGCGAGCTGCACGGCAAATATGTCTCGGGCTTCGGCCATCGCTTCCATCCGGTCGATCCGCGCGCGCCGCGGCTGCTCGAGCTGGTCGACCAGGCCGCGGCGGACGGCGTGGTGGGCGGACGGTTCGCCGCAATCGCGCGGGCGGTGGAGATCGAACTCGGTGCGGGACGATCGCGGCCGGTACCGATGAACATCGACGGCGCCACCGCGGTGATCTATGCCGAGCTGGGTTTCCCGCCGCCGCTGGCGCGTGGGCTGTTCTGCCTGTCGCGCTCGGTCGGCATCCTCGCGCACGCGTGGGAGCAGACCGAGCAAGGCGGCCGCAACAAGGGACCGATGCCGCGCGAATTCATCTGGACCTACGACGGACACCCGCCGCGCGATGTGCCGGAGACACCGTCGAGCGACCCGAGAAGCGACCCGAGAAGCGACCCGAGAAGCGGCCCGAGAAGCGAACCGCCAGACGGCGAGCGGTAGTCAGTGTGCGAGTCGAGCTCGCGGCTGGCGCGTCAGCGGCCATCGCCGGAGAGATCGGCCTCGAGCGGGATGTCCGAGGCCGCGGCGGATTCCAATCCGGACGCCCCGGCCTGCCGTTCGGCGCTGGCCGCCGCCATCGCCTCCTCGCGCTCCAGCGTGGACGCCAGCACATAGCGATCCCGCCCGCGCCGCTTGGCCTCGTACAGCGCGCGGTCGGCATGGCCGAACAGCTGCTGCCACAGCCCCACCGAATCGGAACCGTCGTCACGCAGCTGGGCGACGCCGATGCTGACGCTGGCGAACTTGCCGGCCGGCCCCGGCAACGGAATCGCCCGTACCTTGCGCAGGATCCGCCGGGCCAGCGCGGTCGCCTGATGCTCGTCGGTATGGGGGCACAGCACGCAGAATTCCTCGCCGCCGTAGCGGCCGGCCACATCGGAGGCGCGGCGCGAATTGTCCAGCGCCTCGGCGATTGCCTGCAGCACGGCGTCGCCGGCGCGATGGCCGCTGCGATCGTTGACCTGCTTGAAGTGATCGACGTCGATGACCAGGCAGGCGACCGCCTGCCGGTTGCGCAGCGCCGACACGATCAGCCGGCTGGCGGCGTTGTCGAGTGCGGCGCGATTGAGCAGGCCCGTCAGGCCATCGATGCGGGCGCCCCGCTCCTTGTTGGCGATCACCTGCTCCAGCGCCATCACGGTGAAGCCGAACAGCCCGAGCAGCGTCGCCACCAGCGGAGCCAGCACCACCACCGCGTTATAGGTGGCGTCGTGGGTCAGGCTGGCCGCGTTGAACGGCGACGGGGAAATCGCGCCGTCGCTTTGCCAGGCCACGGCCGCGCCGTAGAGCTGCGCGCACAGCTGGACCGCGCTGGCCAGCAGCACCAGCGGCAGCCCGATTTCGCTATGGCGCACGCGCGATCGCAGCAGCACCAGGATGGTCGCCAGCGACAGCAGCGCCAATGCGACATAGGCAACCCGATGCAGCTGCAGCACCGGCTGCGGCCCGGTCAGCGCATCGAGCGAGGCGGCGACGGCGATCACCACGGCCGCGCCCTGGATGCGAGTGAATCCGGGCAAACCCTGATGCACGCGCACGCCGCCATAGATCGTCAGCTTGCCGGCCAGATAGACCATCGCGGCCACCGCGCCGACCTCGACCACATGGGCCGTGGCCGCATTGAGGGTCAGCGCCAGACCGCCGGCCGACAGCACCAGATGGCCGCCGGCCCATAGGCGGCCGGCATCGGTGCGGATCAGCGCGAACACAAGGCCCGTCGAGATCAGCAGCGTGCTCGAAAACACCACCATCATGACGATCACAATGCTGTGCTGGTCTAGCTGCACGGTATCCCTCGGAAAATGCCGCGTTGCATATGCCCCGGCGGCACGGCCGCTCGTCCCAAAAACCTTTGATGATAGCTGGCGCACCGGCGCGGGGCATCCCCCTTGAGTCGGGCATCGGGCCGCCGCGGCAGCGGGCGTGCCGCCGCTGGGCCAATGCCGGCTCAGTCTTCGAAGGGGAAACTGCCGCCCAGCGTTTCGGTCAGCGCGCGCGCGGCGCGCAGCACGTCGGTGCGGAAATCGGGCCGATAGCGCGAGGCCGGACAGGTCAGCGTCAGCGCGCCGCGCAGCTCGCCGCCAGGACCGAACACCGGGGCCGACACGCCGGCGATATCGGGCACGCGGTCGCCGACCAGCGTCGCCACGCCGTCGCGGCGGATGGTGTCGTACAGCTGGCCGCGCGCACCGGCGAAGGCGCGCAGCACGCGGCCGCCGGCGCCGCGGTTGCGCGGCAACAGGTCGCCGGCGCGGGCGTGGTCACGCACCGGCTGCGGGGAATCGACGCGATACAGGCAGAGCCGGTGTTCGCCCTGCTCGATATGAAAGGCCGCGCTCTCGCGGGTGTCCTGCACCAGTTGGCGCAGCACCGGCATCACCGCCGTTTCCAGCGAGAACGACGCGGCATAGACCGCATGCAGCCGCGCGACTTCGGGGCCGAGACCGTAGCGGCCGTCGGCGTGGCGCACCACCAGCCGCGCGTGCTCCAGCGAAGCGAGCAGCCGCAGCAGCGTGCTCTTGTACAGGCCCGAGCGCTGCGCCAGCTCGGCCAGCGTCAGCGCGGTATCGCCCAGCCGAAACGCACGCAGCAGAAACAGCGCGCGATCCACCGCCACCGTGCCGCCTTCGGCGGCATGCTTGTCGGCTTCGGAAACCTGGGCGGCTTTACGGGGCATGGGGCGGAACAGCGCGCCATCGACGCGCAATCAACGAGGTCCGCGCACCGTATAGAACGGCCCCCGCTTTGTCAATGCAGCACAGGCCAGGCCGCGAAGGACGCAAGCCGCTGGGTCCCCGCTTCCGCGGGACGTCGGGTGGCCAGACCCGTTGCATACCGCTGTCGTCCCCGCGCAGGCGGGGACCCAGTGGCTTTGATGTCGCCGCGAAGGACGCAGGCTGCTGGGCCCCCACCTTCGCGGCGACAACGGCATGGTTCACCCCAGCCGCCGCACCACCGCGTCCGCGAACTCGCGCGTGCTGGCCTTGCCCTTCAGGTCCCCGGTACGCACGTTGTCCTCGTTCAGCGTCCGGTCGATCGCGGCGCGCATCCGCTGCGCCAGGTCCTGGCGGCCGACATGCTCGAGCATCAGCCCGGCCGCCAGCATCAGCGCGACCGGATTGGCGACGCCCTTGCCGGCGATGTCGGGCGCGGAGCCGTGCACGGCCTCGAACACCGCCGCGTGCTCGCCGATATTCGCCCCGGGCGCCAGGCCCAGCCCGCCGACCAGGCCGGCGATCTGGTCCGACAGGATGTCGCCGAACAGGTTCGTGCACAGCAGCACGTCGAACTTCCACGGGTCGAGCACCAGCTGCATCGCGCAGGCGTCGACGATGCGGTCGTCCATCTCGACCCGTCCCGCATAGTCCGCCGCCACCTCGCGCGCGGCCTCGAGGAAGATGCCCGTCAGCGCCTTCAGGATATTGGCCTTGTGTACCACGGTGACCTTCCTGCGGCCGTTGCGCAGCGCGTATTCGAAGGCGAAGCGGGCGATCCGCAGGCAGTCGGCGCGCGTATTGGTGCCGGTGGAGACCGCCACCGCGCGCGGATCGTCGCCCACCGCGATGTAGTAGTCGTGCGCGACATAGAAGCCGCCGACGTTCTCGCGCACCAGCACCAGGTCGATGTTCTCGTAGCGTCCCGGAACCAGCGTGCGTGCGGGCCGCACGTTGGCGTACAGCTGGAACAGCTCGCGCAGCCGCACGTTGACCGAGCGGAAGCCCCCGCCCACCGGCGTGGTCAGCGGCCCCTTCAGCGCCAGGCCGGTGCGGCGGATGCTGTCCAGCGTCGCTTCGGGCAGCGGATCGCCGCTGGCCTCCAGCGCGGCCATGCCGGCCTGCTGCGTTTCCCAGGCGAACGGCGCGCCGAGCGCGTCGAGCACCTGCAGGGTGGCATCCATGATTTCCGGGCCGATGCCATCGCCGGGAATCAGCGTGGCCGGGATGGCGCCGCCGCCGCTGTTGCTGCTGTTGCTGCTGCTGTGGCTATTGCTGCTGGCCGCGGGGTCGATCTTGTTGGTCGGATTTGCATCGGTTTGCACAGGCGGTCTCCACAAAATGACAATGGCTACGGATGACGGTGGCACGCCGGCGACGGCCGGCCAGGGCCCGCGGACACGGCCTCGCTCAGCCGCCAGGCGCCGTGCCGGCGGGGCTGGCGCCCGCCTCGGCGGAGCCCAGGGCCGCCTGGCCCTCCCCTTCCACCGGCGCAGCGCGCGTGCGCACCACCACTTCCGAATGCAAGGTTCGGTGCACCGGGCACTTGTCCGCGATCGCCAGCAGCGCCTCGCGCTGCTGCGCGTCGAGCGGCCCGCGCAGCGTCACCTCGCGCTCGATCCAGTCGACCTTGCCATCGCGGGTGTCGCACTCCGCGCAGTCCGCGGCATGGATCTTCTCGTGCCTCAGTGACACGCTGACGTGTTCCAGCGGCCAGCCCTTGCGTTCGGCCACCATCCGGATCGTCATCGACGTGCAGGCGCCCAGCGCGGCCAGCAGCAGATCGTAGGGCGCGGGTCCGCCGTTCAGGCCGCCGAACGAGACCGGCTCGTCGGCCAGCAGCTGGTGCTTGCCGACCGTGACCTGCTGCTGGAACTTGCCCGCGTGGTTTTCCTCGACGCGCACCAGCCCTTCCTCCACCGCGGCGGCCGGCAGCGTGGCCGGATCGATGCCGAGGTAGCGCTGGCTCCAGGCGGCGATCGTGTTGGCGACATAGGTCGCGTCCTCGCGCCGGGTCAGCAGATGGTCGGCATGATCGAGCGAGACAAAGCTCTTCGGATGGCGGGCCGCGATGAACAGCTGCGTGGCATTGTCGATGCCGACCGTGTCGTCGAGCGGGGAATGCATCACCAGCAGCGCGCGCCGCAGCCGCGACACCTTGGCGAGCAGCGCCTGCTCGGCGACGTCGTCGAGAAACTGCTTGCGGATGCGGAACGGGCGGCCGGCCAGCTGCACCTCGGCCTCGCCCTGCGCGGCGATGGTGTCGGCGTGCTCGCGCAGCAGGCCGACCACGTGCGACGGGTCGCTCGGCGCGGCGATGGTCGCCACCGCCCTTGCCTCCGGGATGCTTTCGGCCGCGGCCAGTACCGCGGCGCCGCCCAGGCTATGGCCGATCAGCAGCGCCGGCGCCTGCAGATGCCGGCGCATATGGTCGGCCGCCGCGTGCAGATCCGCGACGTTCGACGAGAAATTGGTGTTGGCGAAATCGCCGCCGCTGCCGCCCAGTCCGGTGAAGTCGAAACGCAGCACCGCGATGCCGTGCTGGGTCAGCGCCTGCGCGATGCGGCTGGCCGCCACCACATCCTTGCCGCAGGTAAAGCAATGCGCGAACAGGGCGTAGGCCTTGACCGGCCCCGCCGGCATATCGAGGCGGCCCGCCAGCGGCTGGCCGTCGTGGCCGGGGAACTGGACTTTCTGGTTGGGCGCGCCGGGCGAGTTCGGCGAGTTCGGCGAGTTCGGCGAGTTCGGCGAGTTGGGCGAGTTGGGCGAGTTCGGTGAATTCGACGGATCGGGCATGCGTGGCTCCTGGCGAAAAAAATGGCGGGATGGCCGGTCTTTGCTACTGTAGCCGCTCCGTCCGCCGAAGTGGCCGAAAGGTCATGCAAAACCGGGCGCCGATGACCCATTGAGGGTCCGTGACAGTGGCCTCGCCAGACATGGAGCAGACAAGCACGAGACAAGATGCAGACATGCTGTAGAGCCCCGATTTACACGCGGCGACAAGGCCGATCCGTCACGGGTAATCCCTACATTGTTGCGCTTGGTTGCAATTCCTAACATGAAGTCAATTACAAACCACTTGCACGCCGCCCCCTGAAAACGGCAGTCGCCATCGGGCCGGCCACCGCATCGCAATTCCAGACGTCGCATCAACGGTTCGAGGCTGGCGCACTCGCGGCGCTGCCTCCGGTGTCGTCAACAGCAGCAAGGGGGAAGACAGCATGGCAGCGAAAAACAAGCGCGGTGCGGTATCGCGACGGGGATTTCTGGGCGGGGCGGGGGCTGCGGTCGGTGCAACGGCGCTGGGATTCCCGGCGATCGTCAAGGCACAGGGTCCGGTAACGATGCGCTGGCAAAGCACCTGGCCCAGCAAGGACATCTTTCACGAGTTCGCCGGCGACTTCGTCGCCAAGGTCAACGACATGTCGGGCGGCGAGCTGAAGATCGAGCTGCTGCCGGCCGGCGCGGTCGTCAAGGCGTTCGACCTGATCGACGCGGTCAGCAAGGGCACGCTCGACGGCGGCCACGGCGTGATCGCCTACTGGTATGGCAAGAACTCGGCGCTGGCGCTGTGGGGATCGGGGCCGGCCTGGGGCATGGACCCGAACATGCTGCTGGCCTGGCACAAGTACGGCGGCGGCAAGGAACTGCAGCAGGAGATCTACCGCAGCCTGAACCTGGACGTGGTGTCCTTCCTGTACGGACCGATGCCGACGCAGCCGCTGGGCTGGTTCAAGAAGCCGATCACCAAGCCGGAGGACTTCAAGGGCCTGAAGTTCCGCACGGTCGGCCTGTCGATCGACATCTTCACGGGCCTGGGCGCCGCGGTCAACGCGCTGCCCGGGGCCGAGATCGTGCCGGCGATGGACCGCGGCCTGCTGGACGCTGCCGAGTTCAACAACGCGAGCTCGGATCGCGCGCTCGGCTTCCAGGACGTGTCCAAGGTCTGCATGCTGCGCAGCTTCCACCAGTGCTCGGAACAGTTCGAGATCCTGTTCAACAAGAAGCGCTACGACGCGCTGCCGCCCAAGCTACGCGCACTGATCGCCAACGCGGTGGACGCGGCCTCGGCCGACATGTCGATGAAGGCGATCGACCGCTACTCCAAGGACTATCAGGCGCTGCAGCAGCAGGGCGTGAAGTTCTACGCGACGCCCAATTCGGTGCTGCAGGCGCAGCTGAAGATCTGGGACGAGGTGGTGGCGCGCAAGGAAAAGGAAAACCCGATGTTCAAGAAGGTCAACGATTCGATGAAGGCGTTCGCGATGCGCAGCACCCGCTGGCAGAACGACACCAACGTCGACTACCGGATGGCCTCGGCGCACTACTTCAGCAAGCGCAGCTGAACGCGGGGCGCGATCGTGCAAGGCCTGCTGCTGGCGATCGACAGGATCAGCACCCTGATCGGTCAGGCCGCCTCGTGGCTGATCGTCGCGTTGACGCTGATGATCAGCTACGAGGTGTTCTCGCGCTATGTCCTGTCGGCACCGCACGCCTGGGTGTTCGACGCGAGCAATATGCTGTACGGCGCGCTGTTCATGCTGGCCGGCGCCTATACGCTGGCCAAGCGCGGACACGTGCGCGGCGACATCCTCTATGGATTCCTGCCGCCGCGCGCGCAGGCCACGATCGACCTGGTGCTGTACCTGGTCTTCTTCTTCCCCGGCGTGATCGCGCTGGCCTGGGCCGGCATCGACTTCTTCGAGGTCTCGCTGGCGCAGAACGAGCACTCGTCGATCGCGGCCGACGGCCCGCCGATCTATCCGTTCAAGGCGGTGATTCCGGTGGCCGGCGCGCTGCTGCTGTTGCAGGGCGTCGCCGAGACGATCCGCTGCGTGATCTGCCTGAAGCGCGGGCATTGGCCGATGCGCGAGGGCGACGTCGAGGAAGTCGACGTGGACAAGCTCAAGCAGATGGTCAGCGCCGACGCCGCGGCCGGCACGGTGGCAACGCCGGCGGTCGGGGAAGGTGGCGAAGTGCGGGATCACCGCAATGAGCGGGACGAACGGCATGACCGCGACCAGGTCGATGCGCCGGTTCAACGCGACGCGCCCACTACCGATCCCGGTCCACACCATCCCGGCCCGGCGGATCCGCACCTCCCCCGCGATCGCCACGACGATCGCGAATCGAAGCCAGCGCGCGAAACCGACGGAGCGCCGCGATGAGAAAGGAACTATGGTTCGGCGCCACGCTGATGGCGCTGATCGTCGTCGCGGTGCTGGTGCTGATGCCCTCGCCCGCCGATTGGACCAACGGACATCTGGGCCTGCTGATGCTGGCGCTGATCGTCGCGGCGATCATGCTGGGCTTTCCCACCGCGTTCACGCTGATGGGCATGGGCGTGCTGTTCGCCTGGCTGGCCTATCGCCATGCCGACCCCAACATCGCCGTGCAGCAGACGCTGGACCTGATGGTGCAGCGGACCTATGCGGTGATGACCAACGACGTGCTGATCTCGGTGCCGCTGTTCGTCTTCATGGGCTACCTGGTCGAGCGCGCCAACCTGATCGAGCGGCTGTTCCGCAGCCTGCATCTGGCGCTGGCGTGGCTGCCGGGCTCGCTGGCCGTGGCCACGCTGATCACCTGCGCGGTGTTCGCGACCGCCACCGGCATCGTCGGCGCCGTCGTCACGCTGATGGGACTGCTGGCGCTGCCGGCGATGCTGCGCGCCGGCTATAGCGCGTCGCTGTCGGCCGGCGCGGTCACCGCCGGCGGCTGCCTCGGCATCCTGATCCCGCCGTCGGTGCTGCTGATCGTCTACGGCGCGACCGCCGGCGTGTCGGTGGTGCAGCTGTATGCGGGCGCCTTCTTCCCCGGCCTGATGCTGACCGGCCTGTATCTGCTGTACGTGATCATCCTCGCGAAGCTGCGGCCGCGGCTCGCACCGCCGCTGCCGCTGGCCGAGCGCGAGGTCCCGCTGCCGCCGCTGCAGCAGCGGCTGCGCGACACCATCGGCACGCGTGCGCTGCCCGCGCTGGTCACCGCGCTGAAGGGCAAGCGCAACGCCGCCATCCCGACCGGCCAGCTGATGCGCCAGTTCGGCATCGCGGTGCTGCCGGCATTGGTGGTCGCGCTGCTGATGGGCTCGATCTACGCCGGCGTCACCGCCGCGCCGCCGGCGGCGGTGGATTCGACGCTGATGGAGCTCGGCGCGCAAAGCAGTGACGATGCCGCGGGCCTCGATACGCTGGCGCCGCCGCCGAGCGAGGACAGCCCCGCTGCCGCGGCGGCGACCCCGAGCGTTCCGGCTACCCCCGCCGCTCCCCCCACTCCCGCAGCCGAAGCACCGCAAGCCGACGCCGCGCCGAGCCCGCCCGGCGCCGACACCGCCAATCCGCCGGCCACCGCGCCGCAGGCGCCCAACTGGTTCTGGATCACGCTGGCCGTGGTCTGCGTGGCGATGCTGTACTTCTACTGGCGCTTCGACTTCGCGCGGATGGAGATCTTCAAACAGCTGCTGTCGTCGTTCTTCCCGCTGGCGGTCCTAATCCTGGCCGTGCTCGGCTCGATCGTGTTCGGACTGGCCACGCCGACCGAGGCCGCGGCGGTCGGCGCGCTCGGCGGCGCGCTGCTGGCGGCGGCCTACGGCCAGCTCAACTATGGCGTGGTCAAGGAGTCGGTGTTCCTGACCGCCAAGACCAGCGCGATGGTCTGCTGGCTGTTCGTCGGCTCGTCGATCTTCTCGGCCGCGTTCGCGCTGCTCGGCGGCCAGGCGCTGGTCGAGCAGTGGGTGATGTCGCTGGACCTGACGCCGCTGCAGTTCATGATCCTGGCCCAGGTGATCATCTTCCTGCTGGGCTGGCCGCTCGAATGGACCGAGATCATCATCATCTTCATGCCGATCTTCGTGCCGCTGCTGGACAACTTCGGCATCGACCCGCTGTTCTTCGGCCTGCTGGTCGCACTGAACCTGCAGACCGCCTTCCTGTCGCCGCCGGTCGCGATGGCCGCCTTCTACCTGAAGGGCGTGGCGCCGCCGCATGTCACGCTGAACCAGATCTTCGGCGGCATGCTGCCGTTCATGGCGATCCAGGTGGTGGCGCTGGTGCTGCTGTACATGTTCCCGGACATCGGGCTGTGGCTGCCGAGGGTGTTGTATCAGTAGGCCGGCCAACAAGCCGGCGCGGCGCGCTCAGGCCAGCGCCGCGTCGAGGCAGGCGCGCACCGTGGTCTCGTCGTCCGCCGCGAAGGGACCGATGAAGACCAGCGCCGATTCGTCTCGCGGCGCGTGCCCGTATGGATGTGGGATCGCCTCGACCCGCATCCGCCCCGCGACGACGTGCACCGCATGCGCGCGCGCATCGCGATCGAACGCAACCACGCCCTTGGCCCGCAGCAGGCGCACCGGCAACGCCTTCAGCGCCTGCCGCAAACGCGCCTTGTCGAACGCCCGGCTCGTCCGGTAGGAGAAGGTCACGATGCCCCGGTGCGGCGCCTCACCGCGGCTCCAGCGCTGACCGTCCGCCGACAGCAGCCGGCCCTGCGCCGGCGGTGGCGCGACGTCCAGATAGACCGACAGCGGCAGCTGGCCATGCCGTGCCGTCAGCATGGCGGCCCGCGGCGCCAAGCCACCGACCGACGCCGCGACGGTTTGGGCCGTCGCGGCGCCGGCCAGATCGACCTTGGTCAGCGCCAGTACCGATGCGCCGGCGATCTGCCGCCGCACCATGTCGCCGATCAGCGGATCGCGCAGCACCTCGGAGACGCCGGCCACGTCGACCGCGACGATCACCGCATTGAGCCGGAACGCCGGGTCGAGCAGGCCAATCTGCGCGATCCGCTGCGGATCCGAAACCCCGCTGGCCTCGATCACCAGCAGCTCGGGACGCTCGGGTCGCGCAGCGATGGCGACCAGCGCGTCGGCCAGCCGGCCGCCGATCGAGCAGCAGATGCAGCCGTTCTCGAGCTCGATCACGTCGTCGCCGCGGCTGCGGATCAGCGTGGCGTCGATATTGATCTCGCCGAAGTCGTTGACCAGCACGGCGATACGCCGTCCACCAGCATCGGCCAGCAGCCGGTTCAGCATCGTGGTCTTGCCCGCGCCCAGATAGCCGCCGACCACCACCAACGGAATGGGCGGCCGCGCGTTCATCGTGCCGGCGCCGCAAAGACGCGCCCGCCCAGCACCGTGCCCCAGACCCGGACATCCTTCAGCGCGTGCGGCGCCACCGCGGTGGGGTCCTGCTCGAGCACCGCGAAATCGGCCAGCTTGCCCGGCTCGATGCTGCCGACCAGATGGTCCAGCCGCAGCGTATGCGCCGCGCCCAGCGTGATCGCGTGCAGGGCCTCGCCGACGCCGAGCCGCTCGTCCTCGCCCAGCACGCGGCCCGACGCGGTCTGGCGCTGCACCGCGCACCATGCCGTGAACAGCGGATTGAGCGGGGTGATTGGCGCATCGGAGTGGATGGCGACCGGAATGCCCAGCCGCAGCGCCGAGCGCGCCGGATTCATCCGCGCGGCCCATTGCGCGCCGACGGTCTGGCCGGCGTGCGCCTCGCCCCAGTAATACAGATGGTTCGAGAAGAAGTTGATGCACAGCCCGAGTCGGGCGGCGCGCGCCAGCTGAGCGGCGTCGGCAAGCTGGCAGTGCTGCAGCGTGTGCCGATGGTCCGCGCGCGGATGGCGGGCCAGCATGGCCTCGAGCGCGTCCAGCACGACCTCGGTCGCCTCGTCGCCGTTGGTGTGGATATGCAGCTGCAGACCGGCCAGATGGAATGGTGTGAAGCACGCCAGCAGCTGCGCCGGAGGGATCAGCCACAGCCCGTTGGGCTGGCCGCCTGCGTAGCCGGGCGCGCGCAGGCGAGCGGTGAAGCCCTGGATCGAACCGTCGACGATGAACTTGACCGGACCGAAATGCAGCTTGTCGTTGCCGCTCCGCGCGGCGGCGTGGACCCGTTCGGCTCCGCCGTCCGGATTGCGCTGCGGGGAGAAGGCGGGAACGATGCGCAGCGGAAAGTCGCCGGCGGCGGTGACTGAGCGCAGCGTGTCGAGTCCGGCCTGCGACAGGTCGCTGACCAGATCGGTCGCGGTGGTGACACCGGCGAGCTGCGCGACCCGCCCGAAGCGGCGCACCGCCTCCGGGTCCTCGGCCGCCGCCAGCGACAAGCCCTTGCCGATCACGCGGTGGACCGGAAACATCGCCGCGAACTCCTGCAGCTCGCCGGTGGGCCTGCCGTGCTCGTCCTTGTGCACGCCTTCGATGTCGGTATCCTCGTCGATGCCGGCGAGCGCCAGCATCGCCGAATTGACGTTCATCAGATGCACGCTGGCGTGCATCACGACGATCGGCCGCGTGGCGGAGACCCGATCCAGTTCCCGCACGCTCAGGCGGCCGGCACCGAAGTAGATCGGATCGAAGCCCCAGGCCAGCAGCGGCGTGTCGGCTTCGGTTAGCCGGCTGGCGGCGCTGGCGAGCCGGTCGATGACCTGATCGAGCGTACGCAGGCCACGCCACAGCCGCCCGTCCGGATCACGGCGATCGAAGTAGCCGACATAGACGGCCTCCCACATGGCGCCCTCCATCAGGTGGCAGTGCGCCTCGACCAGCCCGGGCATCAGCACCTTGTCGCGGAAGGTATCGTCGACCTCGGCGTCCGCGCACGGCGCCATGTCGCCTCGCGCGCCGACCGCGACGATCTTGCCGTCGCGGACCGCTACGTGTGTGGCATCCGGCTGAGCGGGATTCATAGTCAGGATCTTGCTGGCGCGGAATATTCGTGTGCGCGCCGGTTCATGGTGGTTCATCGTTGCTTCTGGAAATGGGAGGTTCGGGGCAGGAAATCCGGCCAACGCAAATCAGGCCGCCTGGACGCGCGCCGGCCGCGGAACGAGGTTCACCAGCGCCGTCACCAGCAGGTTCACCGCGAGGCTGACCAGTCCGACGTTGATCCCGCCAAAATCGGCCTGCTGGACATAGAGCGCGATGGCCAGGCCCTGTCCGCTCAAAATGCCGAGCGCGATCGCCAGCGGCCGCACCTTCCACGAGAACAGGATCGCCATCACGCCCGGGAAAAACTGCGTCACACCGTAGTAGGTGGTATTGATCAGCGTCAGCATCAGGTTGGGCGTAACCAGCGTCATCACGATCGACAGCACCAGATAGATCGCGATCACCACCTTGGCACCCTGCTTCTGCCGCGGCTCGGGCAGGCCGGGCATCAGGTTGCGCGTGACGATCGGTCCGATGGCCAGGCAGATGCCGGCCAGCACCAGCAGGCCCGATAGCGCCGCGCCGGCGGTCACCAGCCCCAGCAGCCAGTCCGGCAGCAGGCGCACCGCGGCGGCGAAGAACGCCTCGTTCGGCGAGGCGAGCTGCAGGTTCTGGCTGATCGCGTAATACGACGCCAGCACGAGGAACGGATACATCAGCATGTACAGCGGCATCGCGATCTGCGTGCGCCGGATCGTGTTGGCGCTCTTCGCGGTGAAGAAGTTCTGCACCGCGAACGGCATCATGTAGAAGCCGAGCGCCTGGAACAGCATGGTGCTCATCGAGAAGCGCAGCTGCGTCTCGTTCATCTGGTTGCTGACCTGCATGCTGGCCGCGTGGAAGACGTCGCCGACGCCGGCCTTCCACCCCACCGCCACGCCGGTGGCGACGATCGCCACCACCATCAGCACATCCTTCAGGATCGCGATGTAGGCCGAGGCCCGCACGCCGGAGATCGCGATGTAGGTGAAGGCCAGCCCGGCCGAGATCAGCACCAGGTGCAGCGGATCGACATGCCAGCCCAGGCCCTTCAACGCGGCCACCAGGCCGGTGAACTGCAACTGGCCCCATGGCAGCAGGAACAGGATGGACGAGGCGGCGACGATCAGCTCCAGCGCACGGCTTCCATAGTGGCCCTTGAACAGGTCTGGCAGCGTGATCGCGTTGTAGCGCGCGCCGGCGCGCCAGATGCGCGGACCGAGGAAATAGCCCAGGGGGTACGCCAGCAGGATATAGCCGAGAAACCAGATGCCGTAGGTCGGTCCCTTGGCATAGATGCCGCCGGGAAATCCCACCATCGTGCCGATGCTGTAGATCTCCCCGGCCGCCAGGAAGAAGACCAGATAGGCGCCGAACTGACGCGACGCGACAAAGAAGTCGTGCACGCTTTGCGCGCCGCGCCCCTGACGTGAGCGGATGGCGAGGTAGAGGGACAGCGCGATGAAGCCGAGAAATACCGCGGTAGTCATGGCGGCTCCTTCAGGCGCGATGGGGGGCGGCGTCGGCGTCGGCGTCGGCCGGCGCGTGGCGGTCGAATAGCAGCCAGCACAACAGCATGCAGCCGGACGTCAGCACGAACCAGGCAAAGATCCAGGCGTAGATGAAGGGAACGCCGAGCACGAACCGCTCGACCGACGCCACCCAGGGCAGGAGTCCGATCACCCCGAGATACGGGATGCCGAGACCGATGAACAGCTTGAGCATGCTTTTGTCTCCGTGGTCCGATGGCCGGTGTGCGGTGTGCCGAAAGGCGACGAGGCAGCGCCCGCTGTTGTTGTGGAGCCATCATAGGGAGCCGCGATGTATGATTCAAATGCAAATATCTAACGACTTCCATAACGGATTGGCATGGATACGCAGAAGCTGCTGCACCTGCTCGCGGTGGTCGAGCATGGGACCTTCTCCGAGGCGGCGCGCGCCGTGCACCTGACGCAGCCGGCATTGAGCCGCAGCATTCGCGCGCTCGAGGACGAACTGAAGGCGCCGCTGTTCGACCGCGGTGCGCGGCGCGCGCGGCTGACGGTGTTCGGCGAACTGGTGGCCGAGCGCGCCCGGCGCATCCGGCTGGAAGAGCGGCAGCTGCGACGCGACCTCGACCTGCTGCGCGGCGGCGAGGAAGGGTCGCTGGCGATCGGCATGGCGCCCGCACCGGCCGCGCTGCTGCTGACGCCGTTCCTCGCGCATATGGCGCAGGCCCATCCGCGCATCCGGGTCCGCACAGAAACCGGCGCCACCAGCGCGCTGCTCGAGCAGCTGCGCAGCGAGGCGATCGACGCCATCGTCGGCGATGCCTATGTGCTGCGCGCCGCCGACGACATCGACCTGGAGACGCTGGGCGAGCTCCCCGCGGGGCTGGTCTGCCGGGCGGGCCATCCGATCCTGCGCAAGCGCCGGCTCGATATCGAGGCGATCCGCGCCTATCCGGTTGCCTCCACCACGCTGAGCGCCATCATCGGCCGCCAGCTGATCGAGCTGTGGGGACCCGAGGCCGCGCCCGAGCGGCTGATCACGCTGCATTGCGACAACCTGGACGTGCTGCGCAGCGTGGCGCTGAGCACCGATACGCTGCTGTTCGGCGTGCTGTCGATCACGCGGCAGCAGCGTGCCGAGGGCTCGATGGCCGAGGTGCCGATGCCGCCGGATCCGCGCCGGCGCGGGCGCTATGGCATCGCGCGGATGGCGGCGCGCTCGCTGTCGCCCGCGCTGCAATCGCTGTATGCGTTCACGCGGGCGCAGTGGACGACATTGTCGACGGAGCCGCCTGGGTCGCGCCGGTGATCACCCTGCACCGGGGACCGGCGACCGCGCTGCGGCACAAGCGGTCCCCGTTGTATCCTTGGCGTTTCGTCTCGCCCTCCGTTTTCGCTCCCTTCCTTCCCTTACCTTCCCGCACGAGGAATGCCATGTCCGCAACGTCCGAATTCAAGATGGAATACCGCCGCCTGGGCCGCAGCAATCTGAAGGTGTCCGCGCTGTGCCTGGGCACGATGATGTTCGCCGACCAGACCGACGAGGCCGAGGCCGGGCGCATCGTAGCCAGCGCACGCGATCATGGCGTCAACTTCATCGACACCGCGGACGTCTACAGCAAGGGCGCTTCCGAGCAGATGGTGGGGCGGCTGATCGAGGCCGAGCGGCAGCAATGGATCCTCGCGACGAAGCTGGGCAACGCGATGGGGTCGGGGCCGAATCAGGGCCATTACTCGCGCGTCTGGATGCTGCGCGAAGTCGAGGACAGCCTGCGGCGGCTGGCGACCGACTACATCGACATCCTGTATCTGCACCGCGATTACGCCGACGAGAATCTGGAGGAGGCGGTGCGCGCGATGGGCGATCTGGTGCGCGACGGCAAGATCCGCTACTGGGCGGTGTCGAACTTCCGCGGCTGGCGCATCACCGAGATCGCGCGGCTGTGCGATCAGCTGGGCGTGCCGCGGCCGGTCGCCTGCCAGCCCTACTACAACCTGCTGAACCGGATGCCCGAGGTCGAGATCCTGCCGGCCTGCGAATACTATGGGCTCGGCGTGGTGCCCTACAGCCCGGTCGCGCGTGGCGTGCTGACCGGCAAGTACCTGCCCGGACAAGCGCCGGAGGCCGGCACCCGCGCCGGACGCGCCGATCGCCGCATGATGCAGACCGAGTTCCGCGAGGAATCGCTGGTCATCGCGCAGCAACTGAAGGCCCACGCCGAGGGGCGCGGCTTGACCGCGGGCCAGTTCGCGACCGCGTGGGTACTGGCCAATCCGCTGATCACCGCGGTGATCGCGGGCCCGCGCACGCTGGCGCAATTCGAGGACTATTTCGGCGCGATCGGCGCGACGCTGTCGCCCGAAGAGGAAGCGATGGTCGACGCGCTGGTGGCGCCGGGACATCCGTCCACGCCAGGCTATACCGATCCGAACTATCCGTTCACGGGGCGGCCGGTCAAGGTGGCCGCAGCGGGCTGAGCGCCCGGACTCACCAGCCCGGCCTCACCAGCCGCGCCCCATGTCGTAGATCGAGCGCGACAGCCCCAGCGACTCGATCCCGGCCAGCGTCGCGATGCCGACACCGTCGCGGCCGCTGCCCGGATCGTCCTGGCCGAGTTCGGTCAGGCAGCGCGATATATGGACGATCTGCGTCGGCAGGCAGGGTTCCGCACCGCCTCCCGGCTGTACCGGCCGCGTTCGTCCGCCTGCCGGGCGTGGCCGGCCCATCCTGTTCTGCCGCATCGGCGCATTCCTGCGGCTATGGAATCGCAGCGCTTCGCGGCCATCGTGCGGTGCGGTCGGAGCGCGCGGTTCGCCGCGGCGCGGTGCCGGCCGGACGCCCGCATCCCGGCGCGGGTTGCTCCCGCCATCGGCGACCAAGGCCAGTGCTTCGCGCAGGTATTCCGCGCGGCTCTGCCTGCAACGGTAGATCTCGACGAGGATCGGACCCGACCCTCGCTCCGCGGTGGGCGGCGCGTTGACATCGGCGTGGATGAACGCGATCGACATCTCGTCGTTCTGCCGGTCGGCCAACGTCATGCGGCCCGTGGCCGGCGCGGCGGACAGATACAGCGGCTGCGGCGTGCCGGAGAGCCGTGATTTCAGTACGGTCAACATGCTTGTCCTCGTCGAGTGGAAGCGAGGCGCCATCTTTGCCTGCATCCCTGACGCGGACTACTGAAAACAGGTGAGGAATGTGCGCATAGCGATGTGTTACCGCATCGCCATGCGACTGTGAAACGCGGCCTCGGCCGGGCGCCGGGGCGCGCTACAGCCCCTTCTCCACCATCGCCAGCACGCGCTCGCCCAGCGCAATGCGCATCGCTTCGTCGGCATGGCGCAGCGGGCCGTCGATGATCAGCAGCGCCAGCCCGTGCACCGCCGACCAGGCCAGGTACTCGGCTCCGGGGCGCCGCTCGGCGGGCAGCACGCCGGCCGCCACCAGCCGGTCCAGCGCGGCGCCTAGCAATTGGAAGGGATTGAGGCCGCCGGGGCCGGCCTTGGCGGGATCGGGGTCGTCCTCCACCATGCTCGGCGTGGCGAAGGCCGTGCGGAACAGACCCGTCTGCGTCTGCGCGAACTTCAGATAGCCGGCGCCGATCGCGCGCAGGTCGGCGCGCGCCCTGGCGGCCGGGTCATTGCGGTCGACCTGCTCGGCCGCGGCGGCCAATTCGGTTTCCATCGCCACCGCCAGCGCGGACAGCGCCGCCGCGCGTACCGCCTCGAACAGCGCCTGCCGATTGGCGAAGTGCCGGTAGGCGGCATTGGGCACCACGCCGGCGCGGCGCGTTGCCTCGCGCAGCACGACCGCGTCGGGACCGCCGTCGCTTGCCAGCGCGATGCCGGCGTCAATCAGCGCGCGACGCAGGTCGCCGTGGCGATAGGTCGTGCGTGGCGGCGGCGCGACGGCCAGCTTCAGTGCGGTGACCATCAGGCTGCATGGCCGCCATGGGGCGCGGCCATGCCCGTCTCCGCGGCCGGCCCGTCGGCCGCGGCCTCGGCGCCCTCCGGCGTCACCGACACCGGCGCGGTACGCGTGCGCAGCAGCATGCCGCCCAGCACCGCGGCCACCAGCGCGAACACCGCGCCGACCAGGAACGCGAGGTGATAGCCCGCGTTCAGCGCGTCGGCAGGCGCGCCGCCGGCCGCGGCCACGCCCGCGGTGCGGCCCGCCGCCAGGCTGGCGAGCACTGCCAGGCCCAGTGCGCCGCCCATCATGAACGAGGTGTTGACCACGCCCGAGGCCAGGCCGGAATCGCTCGGCTTGACGTCGCTCATCGCCGCCAGCAGCACTGGATTGAACGCGATGCCCGCGCCCAGCCCCAGCAGCAGCATGCCGGGCAGCACGTCGACGACGAAGCTGCCGCCGACCGGCGCACGCGCGAACAGCAGCAGCCCCAGCGCCGCCAGCAGCAGCCCGGCGGCCAGCGGCGCGCGCACGCCGTAGCGCATCACCAGGCGCGCCGACAGGCCCAGCGAGAACGCCGCCATGATCAGGTTGGCCGGCAGGAACGCGAGGCCGACCTGCATCGGCGTGTAGCCGAGCACCAGTTGCAGATACAGCGCCGAGATGAAGAACCACGCGAACATCGCCGCGGCCCACAGCACGCCGACCACGTTCGATACCGCCACATTGCGCAGCCGGAACAGGCCCAGCGGCATCAGCGGATGCGCGACGCGCGACTCGATCAGCAGGAACACCAGCAGCAGCGCCACCGCGATGCCGAGCATCGACACGGTCTGCGTGGCCAGCCAGCCGACCTCGTTGCCATTGACCACCGCATAGACCGCCAGCATCAGCGAGACCGTGATCGTCACCGCGCCGCCGACGTCGAGGCGCTGCCCATTGGCCGAGCCCGGCAGGTTCGGAATCAGCGCGAGGCACAGCGCATAGACCGCGACGCCGATCGGCAGGTTGACCAGGAAGATCCAGTGCCAGCTCAGGGCGCTGGTCAGCAGGCCGCCGAGCAACACGCCGATGCTGCCGCCGCCGGCGCAGACGAAGCCATAGACGCCCATCGCCTTCGCGCGGTCGGACGGCGTCGAGAACAGGTCCATGATCAGCGACAGCGCCACCGCGGACACCACCGCCCCGCCGACGCCCTGCACCGCGCGGGCGGCGACCAGCAGGCCCTGCGATTGCGCCACGCCACAGGCCAGCGACGCGAGCGTGAACAGCGTGATGCCAAGCAGGAACAGCCGGCGGTGGCCGAACAGGTCGCCGAGCCGCCCGCCCAGCAGCAGGAAGCCGCCGAAGGTCAGCATATAGGCGTTGACCACCCAGACCAGCGCGGTCTCGGTAAAGCCAAGCTCGTTGCGGATTGACGGCAGGGCGACGTTCACGATGGTCGTGTCCAGCACGATCAT
The DNA here is from genome assembly GCF_021213615.1 of Cupriavidus sp. UGS-1. NCBI lineage: Bacteria > Pseudomonadati > Pseudomonadota > Betaproteobacteria > Burkholderiales > Burkholderiaceae > Cupriavidus > Cupriavidus sp. UGS-1. The sequence goes on from NZ_JAJQJF010000030.1 coordinate 25,919, forward strand.
CAGCTCGCCCAGGCATAGGACCATCAGCGCGAGCCAGCGCTTGCGGTCATCGAGTGTGTGCTGCATGGGGTGTCCTTTTTCGGTTCTTGGTTTTTGTTTGTGTTTTCTGCTTCGAACGCGTTGACTCGCGGGCGTTTTGCACAGTTGTGTACAGCGTTCACAACCATAGCACACAAATGGACGATGTCCACTTCTGTGTGGTCATGTTTGCGTTACGACACCTCTCCGCGGTTTGGCTGGATGCTGATTGGCTCCCCTCTCCCGCCTGCGGGAGAGGGGCCGTGGGAGAAGGCAGACAACGCCAGCGTTATCGCGAGCGTACCGCCCGCTGCCCTCTCCCCAACCCTCTCCCACAAGTGGGAGAGGGAGCCGGACTTAAGCGCTTTCAACGCCGCCGCCGGCCCCGCGCGCCCTGCGTCCTCGGCCCACGCCCTGCCCATCGGCCCGCAGCACCGTCATCTCGGCCAGATAGTCGAGCAGGCGCTTGACCGCCGCCGAGCGCGGCCGCTTGTCGCGCACGATCAGCTGCGCGTCGGCGGCTTCCAGCACCGCGTTGCGCACCGGCAGAGCGACCAGCTGGTGGCCCAGCTCGCGCGCGACCGCCAGGGCCGGCAGGAAGGTCACGCCCAGGCCGGTACTGGCGTAGTGCTTCAGCGCCGCGATCGAGTTGGTGGTCAGCGCCGCGCTGAAGCGGACCTTCTCGGTCAGTTCGACCAGCTGGATCACCTGGCGCAGGCCGAAGCCCGGCGTCATCAGCCCGACCGGATACGGCAGGATGTCGGCGACGGTCAGCGCCTTGCCGCGCCGCGCCAGCGGATGGTCGGGCCGCGCGATGACGCAGACCGGCTGGCGCCGCGCGGCCAGCACGCGCAGCGTCGGCTCCGGCGGCGGCGCATAGGCCAGCCCCACATGCGCGCGATCTTCCGCCACCGCGCGCACCACCTCGTTGACGTTCATCAGCTCCAGCGTGACGTTGATCTTCGGATAGCGCTGGCAGAACTCGTTGAGCACCGCATGGATCAGCTCGTCGATGAAACCCTCGCCGGCGACGATCTGGATCTGCCCGCGCTGCAGCCCGTTCAGTTCCTGCAGCCTGGCCAGCAACGTTTCCTCGCCGGCAAGCCGCTCGCGGTAGTGGTCGAGCACCAGCTGGGCCGCTTCGGTCGGCATCACGCCGCGGCCGCGCCGCTCCAGCAGCGTCGCGCCGAGCTCGCCTTCGAGCTGCTGGATCTGCCGGCTGATCACCGACGGTTCGACATCGAGCTTGTCCGCGGCGGCGCGGATCGAGCCGGCGGCCACAGCCGCATAGAAATAGCGCAGCCGGCGTTCGCTGAGTCCGGCCGGCAAGGCGCCGTCGCGGTTCGGATCGGGGGACAGGGGCACGGCGTTTCCTCGAAGGTGGTTGCGGAGCTCGCGGGACGCCATCCACGTCATTCCCGCGCAGGCAGGCACCCAGCGTCGTTGAAAGCCACTGGGTCCCCGCCTTTGCGGGGACGACGGACTCGCCGCAGCGTTGACCAAAAAGCAACGGAATCGTACAGCGATGGCTATTGTTCCTCAACGGCCGCGTTGGCAACAATGCGCGAAGGCCGGCCGCGCCCGCGCGGATGCCGGCCTACGGGACAACGACAGCACAACGACAGCAGCCCGATCAGAACAAGCGCCCGTCCTGCCAACCCCCACCGTGCCTGCGGCACCCGGAGACATCGATGCAACAGACCACCACCTCGTGGAATCCATCCGACGCGATGGCCGCCACGCCCGACGCGCTGGCGCCGATCTATCGCAAAATCAGCCTGCGCGTGCTGCCCTTCCTGCTGCTGTGCTACGTGTTCGCCTACCTGGACCGGGTCAACATCGGCTTTGCCAAGCTGCAGATGCAGCAGGACGTCGGCATCAGCGACGCGGTCTACGGGCTGGGCGCCGGCATCTTCTTCCTCGGCTACGTGATGTTCGAGGTGCCGAGCAACCTGCTGCTGGCGCGCATCGGCGCGCGCAAGACCATCAGCCGGATCATGGTGCTGTGGGGCGCGACCTCGGCGTGCATGCTGTTCGTGCGCGACGCGCACAGCTTCTACGCGCTGCGCTTCCTGCTCGGCGTGTTCGAGGCCGGTTTCGCACCGGGCATGATCTTCTATCTGACCTACTGGTACGGCGGCGCCCGCATGGCGCGCGTGATGGCGATCGTGATGCTGGCCGGCCCGATCGGCGGCATGGCCGGCGGCCCGGTATCGACGTGGATCATGACCGCGCTGGCCGGCTCGCATGGCCTGGCCGGCTGGCAATGGATGTTCCTGATCGAGGGGCTGCCCTGCGTGCTGCTCGGCGTGGTCGCCTACTTCTTCCTCGACGACACGCCGGCGCAGGCCCGCTGGCTCAGCGACCACGAGCGCCGGCTGCTGGCGCACGACATCGGCGCGGCGCGCGCCGGCGGCGGACACCACAGCTTCGCCACCGTGCTGCGCGATCCGCGCATCTATGCGCTGGCGTTCGGCTACTTCTGCCTGATCAGCGGCATCTATGCGGTCAGCTTCTGGCTGCCGACGATCCTGAAGGGCGCGGGCGTGACCAGCACGATGGCGATCGGCATGTATTCGGCGCTGCCTTACGTCGCCGCGGCCATCCTGATGTTCCTGGCGGCGCGCAGCTCCGACCGCCGCCAGGAACGCCGCTGGCACAGCGCGACGCTGGCCTTCGTCGGTGCCGCCACGCTGGCGATCGCGGCCTTCACCGCCGACAACCTGACGCTGTCGCTGATCAGCATCACCGTCGCGACCGCCGCGATGTGGGCCGCCTATACGGTGTTCTGGGCGATTCCGTCCGAATATCTGCAGGGCACCGCCGCGGCGGGCGGCATCGCGCTGATCAACAGCCTCGGTCTGCTGGGCGGCTTCGTCAGCCCGACGCTGATCGGCGCGGTCAAGGACCTGACCGGTTCGCTCGAAGGCGGGCTGCTGGCGATGGTGGCGCTGCTGGCCGCCGGCGGCCTGGCGATCCTGCTGAACCGGCTGCCGAAGGACCGCGTGCACGCCGCGGTGCGCTGAAGTGTGCCGGGGCACGCGGATGCGTGCCTCGCCCCGCTTGCCGCCGACGCCCCCGTTTCCCCAATCCGAATTCAACGACTACCGACCCATGCGCATTCTTCTCGCCGGTTTCCAGCACGAAACCAATACCTTCGCGCCGTCGAAGGCCCACTACGACAACTTCGTCCGCGGCGAGGGCTTTCCCGCGATGGTGCGCGGCGCCGACGTGCTGGCGCTGCGCGACGTCAATATCCCGGCGGGCGGCTTTATCCGCGCGATCGGCGAACTGACCCGCAACGAGGCGGAACTGCTGCCGGTGATCTGGGCCGGCGCCAGCCCTTCGGCGCATGTGGCCACCGATGCGTTCGAGCGCATCGCCGGCGAGATCGTCGACGCCGCGCGCGCGCAACGGCCCGACGCGATCTATGTGGACCTGCACGGCGCGATGGTGACCGACGAGCACGACGACGGCGAAGGCGAACTGCTGGCCCGGCTGCGTGCGGCGGTGGGCGCGGACGTGCCGATCGTCGCCAGCCTCGACCTGCATGCCAACGTCACGCAGCGCATGCTGGAGAGCGCCGATGCGCTGGTCGCCTACCGCACCTATCCGCACGTCGACATGGCCGACACCGGCGCGCGCGCGGCGCAGCTGCTGCAGCGCCTGCTCGCCGCCGGCGGCGGCCAGAGGTTGCATCGTGCGGCGCGGCGCCTGCCCTTCCTGATTCCGATCAACGGCCAGTGCACCTTCCTCGAGCCGGCGCGCGGCATCTACGCGCTGCTCGACGAGCTCGAACGCGAGCTGGACGGCGTGGTGTCGCTGTCCTTCACGCCGGGCTTTCCGGCGGCGGACTTCGCCGAATGCGGCGGCGTGGTCTGGGGCTATGGCGACGACGCCGCCCGTATCGAACAGGCGGTCGCCGCGCTGACCGACGCGGTCGTCGCGCGCGAGGCCGACTGGGCGGTGCCGTTCCTGGCGCCGGACGAGGCGGTTCAGGAAGCGATGCGGCTGTCGCAGGCGGCGAGCCGGCCGGTGGTGATCGCCGACACGCAGGACAACCCCGGCGCCGGCGGCGACTCGAACACGACCGGCATGCTGCGCGCGCTGGTGCGCGCCGGCGCCACCGATGCCGCGATCGGGCTGATCGTCGATGCCGAGGCGGTGCGCGCCGCGCATGCCGCCGGCGTCGGCAGCGATATCACGATCGCGCTCGGCGGCCAGTCCGGCGTGCCGGGCGACGCGCCGTTCGAGGCGACCTTCCGCGTCGCCCAGCTGTCCGATGGCCGCTGCCGCTTCGACGGTCCGATGATGAACGGCATGGACGTCGACGTCGGCCCCGCCGCGCGGCTGACGATCGGCGGCGTGCACGTGGTCGTCAGCACGGGCAAGGCCCAGATGCTCGATCGCAATCTGTACCGGATGGCCGGCGTCGAGCCGGAGCGGATGAAGATCCTGGTCAACAAGAGTTCGGTGCATTTCCGCGCCGACTTCCAGCCGATCGCCGAGGCCGTGCTGGTGGCCAAGGCGCCGGGCCCGCTGCTGGCCGATCCGGCCGATCTGCCGTGGAAGAAACTGCCGGCCGGATTGCGGCTGCGGCCGCTGGGGCCGGCGTTCGAAGGGCCTGTGGCGCAGCGTTGAGAGTCACTGGGTCCCCGCGTTCGCGGGGACGACGTGGTAGCAAGCGACATCGCATGGATTCGTCGCCCCCGCGAAGGCGGGGGCCCAGCGGCGTTTTGGAGGACCGGTGACGCAGCGTCGAGAGT
>NZ_JAJQJF010000031.1:0-30231 GCF_021213615.1 Cupriavidus sp. UGS-1
CCCGCAGGCCGAGGCCGGCGACATGCGCCCGGCCCGCTCAGGCTTCGGCGCCGGCACCGGGCGCGCGCCCAAACCCGGCAGCGACCGTGTGCGAGACGACGCGCGGCGCCCCGCTCCAACGCGCAGCCCGGCCCGCCCGCCGTCGAACGCGCATGCCGCCGGCTCGGCGCACGAGCACGATGGCCTGGTGCGCCTGTCCAAGCGGATGTCCGAACTGGGCCTGTGCTCGCGCCGCGAGGCCGACGAATGGATTCCGCGCGGCTGGGTGCTGGTCGACGGCAAGCCCGTGACCGAGCTCGGCACGCGCATCCGCCCGGACGCGACGATCGAGATCCATCAGGCCGCCCGTTCCGAGCAAGGGGAGCGTGTCACGGTGCTGCTGCACAAGCCGGTCGGCTATGTATCCGGCCAGGCCGAGGAAGGCTATCAGCCGGCGGCCACGCTGTTCACTGCCGAGAACCAGTGGGAAAGCGATCCGACCCGCAAACGCTATGCGCCCTGGCAACACAAGGGCCTGGCCCCGGCCGGACGCCTGGACATCGATTCGACCGGCCTGCTGGTGCTGACACAGGACGGCCGCATCGCCCGCCAGCTGATCGGCGAGGACTCGAACATCGAGAAGGAATACCTGGTGCGGGTGGTCTGGGAGGATGCGCCCGATGGTCCGGTCGAGCGCAATGTCTCGGCCGTGTTCCCCGCCGAGCGGCTGGACAGGCTGCGCCACGGCCTGTCGCTCGACGGCGAGCCGCTGAAGCCCGCCAAGGTCAGCTGGCAGAACGAGGAACAGCTGCGTTTCGTGCTGCGCGAAGGCAAGAAGCGGCAGATCCGCCGGATGTGCGAGCAGGTCGGCCTGAAGGTGGTCGGACTGAAGCGCGTCCGCATGGGCCGCATCGTGCTGGGCGACCTGCCGGTCGGCCAGTGGCGCTTCCTCGGGCCGTTCGAGAAGTTCTGACGGCAATACTGGGACCGGCGGGACCGGCGGGACCGGCGCCCACGCCGGCCCGGCGATGACCGCCGTCAATCGTCCGACTGCACCCCGTTCAGCTCGGGAAACAGCACTTCGGTAAAGCCGAACTTGCTGAAGTCCTTGACCCGCATCGGATACAGGATGCCGCGCAGGTGGTCGCATTCGTGCTGCACCACGCGCGCATGGAAGCCCTCGGCAACGCGCTCGATGCGCTGCCCCATCAGGTCGAAGCCGGTATAGCGCAGGCTGGTATGGCGCGGCACCATGCCGCGCAGGCCGGGCACCGACAGGCAACCCTCCCAGCCGTCCTCCATCTCGTCGGACAGCGGCGTCAGTTCCGGATTGATCAGCACCGTCTTGGGCACCTGCGGCGCATCGGGATAGCGCGGGTTGCGCTCGAAGCCGAAGATCACGACCTGCAGGTCCACGCCGATCTGCGGCGCGGCCAGCCCGGCGCCATTGGCGTGGTCCATCGTGTCGAACATGTCCTCGATCAGCGTGCGGAGTTCTGGAGTATTGAAGCGCTGGACCGGGCGGGCGGCCTGCAGCAGCCGGGGGTCGCCCATTTTCAGAATGTCTCGAATCATTGCTTGTCCTCTGCTCGGGCGGCCGGGGGTCGTACCGGCTGCCGCATGCGGTGGTGCTCCACCTGAATCCGGTCGATTATAGCCAGCGCTGCTGCCGGCGGCCGATGGGACCGATGGGGCAGATCGGGGCGATTGGGCCGCACGGGCGCCCGCCCCGGGGATCCGCGCTCACGCCGCAAAGATGCGGTCCACGTCGACGTCGATCGAGCGCAAACGCTCGCGCGGCACATGCGGCGCCAGATAGCGCAGCATCGTTTGCCCGCGCGACTCCAGCGCCGGACAGCCGAACGTCCACTGCTTGTCGCCGTCCCACATGTCCAGCAGCGGCGAAAACAGGTTCGCGACGATCTGCCGGATGCGATCGAGCCACGACGCCTGCGACGGCGCGGACGACACGCGGCACGCGAGACGTCCGGCGGGCCGCTCGACGCTGCCCCGGAGAGACTTGATGGTGTGCAGGATGCCGGTATCCGCGGCGGCGAAATACGCGAGCCGGAACGTCTGGCCGCGAAACACGAAGGCCTGCTCGTGCCGCTGCGACGGCTGCTGCCGGAAACGCTCGCGCAAGCCGTCGAGCTTGACGCGGACGGCCAGCCAATCGGCGCATGATGGGTGGCTTGCTGCGATCGAAGCCATGGGTCTCTCCTGGTGGTGGGAAGAACCCGGCGAGGTTAGCCGCGCGGCAGAGGCCGGTTCTTCCGGAATCGGCCGTGCCCCTTTGCTTTGCTGACCGGCGCTCCGGCGTCTCACTGGACGGCGCCGGCGGCCGCTTCGGCCTCAGCGTCCCGCCACCCCCTGCTGCTGGAGCAGCGCCATCATGCCGGCCTCGTCCAGTACCGGCACGCCGAGCTCCTGCGCCTTGGCCAGCTTGCTGCCCGCCTCTTCGCCGGCCACCACGTAATCGGTCTTCTTCGACACCGAGCCCGCGACCTTGGCGCCGGCCGCTTCCAGCCTCTCCTTGGCCTCCTCGCGCGACAGCGTCGGCAGGGTGCCGGTCAGCACGAAGGTCTTGCCCGCCAGCGGCGCCGGCGCGCGCGCGGCCGGCTCGCTCTCGGGCCAGTGCACGCCGGCGGCGCGCAGCTGCTCGATGACCTCGACGTTGTGCGCCTCGGCAAAGAAATGCGCGATCGACTGCGCGACCACCGGACCGACGTCGTTGACCTCCAGCAGTGCGGCCTCGTCGGCCGCCATCAGCCCGTCGAGCTTGCCGAAATGCCGCGCCAGGTCCTTGGCGGTCGCCTCGCCGACATGGCGGATGCCCAGCGCGAAGATGAAGCGGTTCAGCGTGGTGGCGCGCGACGCGTCGATCGCGGCAACCAGATTGCCGGCCGACTTGTCGGCCATGCGGTCCAGCGCCGCCAGCTTGGCCACGCCGAGCTTGTACAGGTCGGCCGGCGTACGGACGATGCCCTGCTCGACCAGCTGGTCGACCACCTTTTCGCCGAGCCCTTCGATATCCATCGCGCGGCGCTGCGCGAAATGCAGCAGCGCCTGCTTGCGCTGCGCGGCACAGATCAGCCCGCCGGTGCAGCGCGCGATCGCCTCGTCCTCGAGCCGCTCGATATTGGAGCCGCACACCGGGCACGCGGTCGGCATCGTGAACGGCCTCGCATCGGCCGGCCGGCGCTCGGGCACCACCGCGACCACTTCGGGAATCACGTCGCCGGCGCGGCGCACGATCACGGTGTCGCCAATGTGCACGTCCTTGCGGCGGACCTCGTCCTCGTTGTGCAGCGTGGCATTGGTCACCGTGACGCCGCCGACGAACACCGGCGCGAGCCGCGCCACCGGCGTGATCGCGCCGGTGCGGCCCACCTGGACCTCGATGTCCTCGACCACGGTGGTCATTTCCTGCGCCGGAAACTTGTGCGCGAGCGCAAAGCGCGGCGCGCGCGAAACGAAGCCCAGCCGCTCCTGCTCCTCGACCGCATTGACCTTGTAGACCACGCCGTCGATGTCGTACGGCAGGCTGTCGCGCTTGGCGCCGACGCCGCGATAGAAGCCGAGCAACCCCTGCGCGCCCTTGACCACGTCGCGCTCGGCGCAGACCGGCAGGCCGAGCGCAGCGAAGCGTTTCAGCAGCGCCTCATGGGTGGCCGGACGCGGCTCGCCATCCAGCTCGCCCAGGCCATAGGCGAAGAACGACAGCGGACGGCGCGCGGTGATGCGCGGATCGAGCTGGCGCAGGCTGCCGGCCGCGGCATTGCGCGGATTGACGAAGGTCTTTTCGCCGGCCTCGGCCTGGCGCGCATTGAGCTTGTCGAAATCGCGCCGGTACATGAAGACCTCGCCACGCACCTCGATCACCGCCGGCGCGCCGGCCTTCAGCTTCAACGGAATCGCCTTGATCGTGCGCACATTGGCGGTCACGTCCTCGCCGGTCTCGCCATCGCCACGCGTGGCGGCCTGTACCAGCCGGCCGTTCTCGTAGCGCAGCGACATCGCCAGCCCGTCGAACTTCAGCTCGCAGGCGTATTCGACCGCATCGGCGGCCGAGAACAGGTCGGCGGTGCCCTCGGCGGCCACCGTGCGGCCCAGGCCCTGCGCGCAGCGGCGATCGAAACCGATCACGTCGTCGTCGTCGAACGCATTGTTCAGCGACAGCATCGGCAGCCGATGCCGCACCGTCGCGAACGCCGTCAGCGGCTGGCCGCCGACGCGCTGGGTCGGCGATTCGGGGCTCAAGAGTTCGGGATGCGCGGCCTCGAGCTCCTGCAGCTCGCGGAACAGCGCGTCGTACTCGGCGTCCGGAATGGTCGGCGCGTCGAGCACGTAATACTGGTAGTTGTGGTGCTCGATCTGCTCGCGCAGCCAGTCGGCGCGCGCGGCGGGGGCGTCGGGCTTGTCGGCGGAATTGTCGGGACGCGCGGCTTCGGCTGCGTCGGCCGCGTCGGCTGCATTGGCCGCAGCGGTCCGCGGCGCGTCGGCCGGAGTGGGAGCGCCGTGTTTCTTTGCTGGCATGGGCGTGGGCGGTACGAAAAAGCGGGCGGGAAGGCTGACGGCGAAAGCGGACCGCAAGAACGGCGCAGATCCGCCCGTCAGCTGCTGAACAGGCGCAATGCCACCGGCGACCCGGCCGGCATGCCGCGCGCCTCGAGCTTGTCGTACAGCGCCTGCAGCTGCTGGAAGATCGCGACGAACGACGTCTCGGTCAGCGGCCGGTGATTGTCGTCGACCAGCCGCGCACCCATCCGCTGAGCCAGGCTGTCACCGTATTCGCACATCGTCTTCAGCGGCTTGACCGCCTGCGAGGCCTGCGGCACGTCCAGCAGCAACGTGATCTGGCTGCCCGCCTTGACCGTCAGGTCGTCGCGCAGGAAGTTGGTATCGCCGAACTGCAGCGTGAACAGCGCACGCTGGATGCCGTCGGGGCCGGCCTGGTAGCGGGTGAAGCGGGTGCCGTCGCGCGACAGCACCAGGCCGTCCTGGGTGGCGACGTTCTGCACATAGGCGGCCGACCACGGCGCGCCATCGGACACCACATTGACGCCCAGCTGCACGTCGCAGGCGGCCGCGAAGCTGTCGAGCTCGCGCGCGTTGGCGACGGTCTCGGTCATGTCCGGCAGCTCGGCCGACGCGTCGAGCGATTCGGCCAGCGCCTCGACCGCGTTGACGAACTCGGAGAACTCCAGCGCGTTCAGCGGGCCGCCGCGATTGGCCAGCTGCACCGCGACCTGCAGGTCCTCGTACTGATGGCCGGCGGTCACCGGCTCCCAGGCGTTGGCCGGCTCGTACAGGCCCTCGATATGGACCTGCTTGGTGCCGGCGCGGCGCAGGCGGCCGGTCAGCGGCAGGATGCGGTCACCCGAGGCCTTGCGCTCCAGATGCAGCGGCACGATGCAGTCGATCAGCGGATCGATGACCGCGGGCCTGGGCTGGCCGTCGGCCACGATCGGCTCGGCCGCCGGTTCGGGCTGCGGCGCCGCGGCCGCTGCGGGAGCCCGTGCCGGAGCCTGTGCCGTAGCCTGTGCCGCAGCCGGTGTGGGCGCCTCGCCGGCGTCGGCCTGCGTATCCTGGCCGGTATGCGGGGCGGCGTGCGCGCCGGGAACGCGGGCGGATGGCGCGCTGCGCGCGATGCCGTCGGCGACCTCCTCGGCCAGCAGCTCGTCGGCATCGGCGCTGCCGGCCACCAGCGGCGACGCGGCCTGGGCGGCCTGCGCATCGTCATCGAGCGGCGGCACCGACAGCTTCGGCTCCTTGCGCTGGATCGTTTCGGGACGCGGCGGCTCGTGCAGCTTGGCACTGACCTCGGGCTTGATGTCCTCGCCGACGACCGGCTCGCGCATCGGCGGCAGGTCGTCCTCCGGTTGCAGCGCGCGTGGCCGGCGCGACTTGCGGATCTGCCATTGGTTGTAGGCCACCACCAGCAGCAGCAGCACGATGCCGGCGACGACGAGCGCGGTTTGCAGATCCATTACGCGCGCCCTCCACGGTTCAGCGGAAACGCCTGCCGGGACTTGACCCCATGCGTCAATCGAATCGATCCGCTCATGCCGCCTCCGCCATCGAAACGGCCGCGTCCATGTCGACGGCAACGATCCGCGACACCCCCTGCTCCTGCATCGTGACGCCGATCAGCTGGTGCGCCATTTCCATTGCGATCTTGTTGTGTGAGATGAAGACGAACTGCGTCTTGTCGGACATGCGCGCGACCATATTGGCGTAGCGCTCGGTATTGGCGTCGTCCAGCGGCGCGTCGACCTCGTCCAGCAGACAGAACGGCGCCGGATTCAGCTGGAACATCGCGAACACCAGCGCGATCGCGGTCAGCGCCTTTTCGCCGCCCGACAGCAGGTGGATCGTCGAGTTCTTCTTGCCCGGGGGCTGGGCCATCACCTGCACGCCGGCATCGAGGATCTCCTCGCCGGTCATGATCAGCCTGGCCTGGCCGCCGCCGAACAGCTGCGGGAACAGCTCGCCGAAATGATGATTGACCTGGTCGAACGTGCCTTGCAGCAGCGCGCGCGTTTCCTGATCGATCTTGTGGATCGCGTCTTCCAGCGTCTGGATCGCGTCGTTCAGGTCGGCCGACTGCGCGTCGAGGAAGGTCTTGCGCTCGCGCGCGGCCGCCAGTTCCTCGAGCGCGGCCATGTTGACCGGGCCCAGCGCGTTGATCGCGTTGTTGATCCGCGTGACTTCGCCCTGCAGATACGAGGGCTTCATGTCGCCGTTGAGCTTGCCGGCCAGCGCGGCCTCGTCGACCTCGGCCGCGGCCAGCTGCTCGGCGAACTGCTCCTGCGCCAGGCGTGCCGCCTGCTCCTTCAGCTGCAGTTCGGTGATGCGGTCGCGCAGCGGTTGCAGGCTGCGCTCGGCGGCCAGCCGCTGCTCGTCGGACTGGCGCAGCTGCGCCGACAGCGCGTCGAGCTCGATGCGGGCCGCGGCCAGCTTCTGCTCGCGTTCGGCACGCAGCTCCAGCGCTTCCTGCAGGCCGGTATGCGCGGTCTGCTCGTTGATCGTTTCCAGCTCGGCGCGCGCGTTCTCCAGCGATTCGGCGATGCGCTCGCTCTGGTCGCCGGCGACCTGGATATTGCGGCGCAGCTCGTCGATGCGGGCCGCCAGATTGCGCTCGGCGAACACGGCCTCCTGCGCGGCGCGTTCCAGATCGCGCAGCTGCTGGCGCGCGTCGGACAGCTTCGCATCCAGCGCTTCGTAGGCCATCTGGTGGTCTTCGTGCGCGGCCTGCATCTCGGCCAGCTCGGTATCGTGCCGCTCGAAGTTCGCCTCGGATTCGGCCTTCAGCGCGCGCTGTTCGTCGATCTGCGCGGCGATTTCCTCCAGTTCCTCGCGGATCTGGCTGCTGCGCGCGGCGTAGCGCTCCATCGCCTGCGACAGCTTGAGCACGTCCATCTGCAGCCCGTGGACGCGCCGCGTGACGCGCTCGCTGTCGGCGCGCGCTTCCACCAGCTTGCGGCTGCCCTCGGTATAGGCGGCCTCGGCACGTACCGCCTGCGCCTTGGCCTCGTCGGCCAGCAGCGTCTGCGCGCGGGCCTGCTTCTGCAGATTCTCGATTTCCTGCTCGCGCGCCAGCATGCCGGCCTGCTCGGAGTCGGCGGCATACAGATGCACCGAGCTGCGGCCGACCAGATGGCCCTCGGCGACGACGAAGGTCGCGCCCTCCGGCAGGCTGGCGCGGGCGGCCAACGCCTGCTCCATGTCGTCGGCGGTGTAGACGTCGGCCAGCCAGTCCTGCATCACGGCGCGGATGCCCGGCTCGGTGATCTGCAGCAGCGACATCAGCGGGCGCAGTCCGGCCGGCGCCTCGCCCGGGCGTGCCGCGGGCGGCGGCGCATAGAACGCCAGCTTGGCGGGCGGCGCGTCGGTCAGCAGGCCCTTGACCCAGTCGAGGCTGGAGACTTCCAGCGCGGCCAGCTTTTCGCGCAGCACCGACTCGAGCGCGTTTTCCCAGCCCGGTTCGATATGGATCTTCTTCCACAGGCGCGGCAGTTCGGCCAGACCGTGCCTGGCCAGCCAGGGCTGGACCTTGCCTTCGCTCTGCACGTTCTCCTGCAGCTGGCGCAGCGCGGCCAGGCGCGCCTCCAGCGCCGCGATCGCCGCCGCTTCGCTCTGCACGCGCTCCTGCGCGGCGCGGCGTTGCGCATCGAGCCGCGGCAGATTGTCCTCGGCCTCGGCCAGCGCGGCCTGCGCGTCCTCGAGCATCGCCTCGTGTTCGGCCAGCTCGGCGCGCAATTCCTCCAGCCTGACGTCGTCGGGCCGGTCCAGGCCCTTTTCCTCGCCGGACAGGCGTTCGCGGCGCTGCTCCAGCTGCTGCAGCATCTGGTCGGCGTTGCGCTGGTGCGCGGCCTCGAGCTTGAGCGCCTGCTCGGCCTGCATGATGCCGGTGCGCTGCTCGTTCAGCAGCGCCTGCGCGTCGCGCCATTGGGCTTCCAGCGTCGGCAGCGCTTCGCTCTGCTGCTCGACCGCCTGCTGCGCCTCGATGGTGCGGCCCTCGGCCAGCGCCAGTTCTTCTTCGGCCTGCTCGAGTTCGTCGCTGGCCTGCTGGGCCTTGGCCTGCCACTGCTCGCGCTGCGCCGTCAGCGCGGCGATCTGCGCCTGCACGCGGTTGCGCGATTCGACCACATAGCGGATCTCGGCCTCGAGCTTGCTGACCTCGGTATTGGCCTCGTAGAGCGCGCCCTGGGCGGCGTGCATGCCGTCGGAAGCGGCGTAGTGCGCGGCGCGCAGCGTCTCCAGCTCGGCCTCGACGTGGCGCAGCTGCGCGGTCTGCGCTTCCAGGTCGATCTGCGCCTGCTCGATCGCGCGCTGATGGCGTTCCTGCTCGGCCAGCGCCTCGCGCTTGCGCAGCAGCCACAGCAGATGCTGCTTCTCCTCGCCCTCGGCCTGCAGCGCCTTGAAGCGCTGCGCGACCTCGGCCTGGCCCTCGAGCTTGTCGAGGTTGGCCGACAACTCGCGCAGGATGTCCTCGACGCGGGTCAGGTTCTCGCGCGTGTCCGACAGCCGGTTCTCGGTCTCGCGGCGGCGTTCCTTGTATTTGGACACGCCGGCCGCTTCCTCGAGGAAGATCCGCATGTCGTCGGGCTTGGCCTCGATGATCCGCGAGATCATGCCCTGGCCGATGATCGCGTAGGCGCGCGGCCCCAGGCCGGTGCCCAGGAAGATGTCCTGGATGTCGCGCCGGCGCACCGGCTGGTTGTTGATGTAGTAGGACGAGGTGCCGTCGCGGGTCAGCACGCGCTTGACCGCGATCTCGGCGTACTGGCTCCACTGCCCGGCGGCGCGGCCCTCGGCGTTGTCGAACACCAGCTCGACGCTGGCGCGCCCGGCCGGCTTGCGCGCGGTGGAACCGTTGAAGATGACGTCCTGCATCGACTCGCCACGCAGCTCGGAGGCGCGGGACTCGCCGAGCACCCAGCGCACCGCGTCGATGATGTTGGACTTGCCGCAGCCGTTGGGACCGACGATGCCGACCAGTTGGCCGGGCACTTGGAAATTGGTGGGATCGACAAAGGACTTGAAGCCCGCCAGCTTGATCGAGGACAGTCGCACGGTTGGTCTTGAATGGGTTCGAATCCGTGGTGAGGCACGCCCGGGAGCGGCACCCAGAAAGGCCGGACAGCGTGCGCGACGCCCTGTGCCGACGTGCCGCCCGCACCGCATTCGTCGCGTACTTGTGCCCGAAAATTGGCGCTAATCATACCATCGGTGTGACGCCGTCCAGCCGGATTTACCGGCAGTTACGGGGCCGTTGCCGGCCGCTTCCCGCGCCATCCGGGCGGCATCCCGGCCGCACCGGCCGGGTCTTGCGGCGCTGCCGCGGCACGCCGGTGCCGGGCCGCCGATGGCGGCGCCTACTGCCCTTGCAGCCCGGCGCAACCCGCGCCATCGGCCGCCCGCGCCCGCGCCGGCCCGCTGCGGCGGTGCACCAGGCCCGACAGAGCGCCGGCCGCCACGATGCACAGGCCGCCGGCCGCCTCCTTCCAGCTCAGCGTCTCGGTCGCCAGCCACCACGAGGACACCGCGGCGACCACAATCTCGAACAGCATCAGCAGCGAGACCCGGTTGGCCGGCAGGTGCTGCAGGCCGTACTGGACGATGGCGTTGCCGACCACCAGCGTGGCCGCCAGGCCCAGCACCAGCAGCGGGGCCGCCACGCGGGCCTCGGGCGCGATCGCCACCGCGCCGGCGTCCAGCCACAGCGCGGCGACGCCGCCGACCAGCGTGCCGCCGCCGAACACCATCAGCGTGCGCAGCCGCGCGTCCATCTCGGGAAAGCGCTGGCCGGCGCGGCGCGACAGCACGTTGTTGAACGCGAACGCGATGCCGGCGACCAGACCGGCCCATTCGGCGGCGTCGCGCGGCAGCGGCACGCCGACCTCGGGCGTCCACAGCATCAGGCCGGCGCCGAACATCGCCAGCGCGACCAGCACCAGCCCCGCCGGCGAGACCCGTTCGCCGATCAGCAGCCGCGCGACCAGCACGGTCCACACGGGGGTCAGATAGAACAGCAGCAGCACCCGCATCACGTGGCCGTGGACGCTGCCCCAGACGAAGCCGGCATTGGTGACGCCGGCCGCCAGCGCGATCGCGACGAACAGCCACGACCAGCGCAGCCCGCGCAATTGCCGCCGCAGCACCAGCAGCGCCAGCACGGCGGCCACCGCGCTGACCACCGCGGCCGCCTTCATGCCGCCCAGGCCCCAGGCGGCCAGCAGCCGATACGGATACCACGCGATGCCCCACACCGAGGCGCCGAGCAGGATCGACAGGGAAGCCTTGAAGGTATCGGTATCGGCATGGGCGGTGCCGGGCTGCGCGTTGGTGTTGGAATGACTCATGAAATGAAAAGCACGGACTGGCGGCACCCGGGAAACGATGCCTGACATGGATCTGGATCGATTTGAGCGATGCGGGAGCCCGATCGTGGCCGGGACACCCGCGGGCCGCCGGTCCCTCGGCGCGGCGCCTCGTCCCCAGCCTCGTCCCCAGCCTCGTCCCCAGCCTCGTCCCCAGCCTCGTCCCCGGGCTCGTCCCTTATAATGCTGCGTTTCGACAGGCCTTCGACCCATCATGAACCCGCGTCTCGATTTGCTGCAGCCCTACCCGTTCGAGAAACTGAAGGCCCTGTTTGCGGGAATCGAGCCGAACGGTGCGCTGCGGCCGATCAGTTTCGGCATTGGCGAGCCCAAGCATCCGACCCCGCGCTTCATCCGCGATGCGCTGGCCGAGTCGCTTGGCGGGCTGGCGAATTATCCCACAACGGCCGGTTCCGACCCGCTGCGCCAATGCATCGCCGGCTGGCTGGAACGGCGCTACGGACTGCCCCGCATCGACCCCGCCAGCCAGGTGCTGCCGGTCACCGGCTCGCGCGAGGCGCTGTTCGCCTTCGCCCAGACCGTGGTCGACGGCACCCGCCCCGGCGCGCTGGTGCTGTGCCCGAACCCCTTCTATCAGATCTACGAGGGCGCCGCGCTGCTGGCCGGCGCCACGCCGGTGTTCGCCAACAGCGATCCGGCGCGCAACTTCGCGCCGGCGTTCGACCGCATTGCCGACGATGTCTGGCCGCGCGTGCAGCTGGTCTATGTCTGCTCGCCGGGCAATCCGACCGGCGCGGTGCTGTCGCTGGAGGACTGGCGCCGGCTGTTCGCGCTGTCCGACCGCCACGGCTTCGTGATCGCTTCCGACGAGTGCTATTCCGAAATCTATTTCGATGAAGGCAAGCCGCCGCTGGGCGCGCTCGAGGCGGCGCACCGGCTGGGGCGCGGCTTCGAGCGGCTGGTGATGTTCTCCAGCCTGTCCAAGCGTTCGAACGTGCCGGGGCTGCGCTCGGGCTTCGTCGCCGGCGACGCGGCGCTGCTGGGCCGCTTCCTGCTGTATCGCACCTATCATGGCGGCGCGATGAACCCGGCGGTGCAGAGCGCCAGCGTCGCGGCCTGGAACGACGAGGCCCATGTGCGCGAGAACCGCGCCGCCTATGTCGCCAAGTTCGCCGAGGTCACGCCGATGCTGGCCCAGGTGCTCGACGTCGCGCTGCCCGACGCGGGCTTCTATCTGTGGGCCGATGTCTCGCGCACCGGCCTATCCGACACCGAGTTCGCCGCGCGGCTCTATGCCGAGCAGCACCTGACCGTGCTGCCGGGCAGCTACCTGGCGCGCGAGACCGACGGCATCAATCCCGGCGCCAACCGCGTGCGGATGGCGTTGGTGGCGACGCCCGAGGAATGCCGCGAGGGTGCCGAGCGCATCGTCGCCTTCTGCCGGGGCCTGGCGCGCCGCGGCTGAACCGAATCCAGTCCGAACCCCTATTGACCGCCATGCGCGCTCCCGCGCGGCGGCCACGAATTCAACCACGATCAACCACGACAACACGCGAAGAAACGCATATGACGCAAGCACTGCAAGCTCTGATCGACCAGGCCTGGGAAGACCGCGCCAGCCTGTCGCCCAAGTCCGCCCCGGCCGACATCCGCGAAGCGGTGGCCACGGTGATCGGCCAGCTCGACGCGGGCACCCTGCGCGTGGCCGAGAAGCAAGGCAAGGACTGGATCGTCAACCAGTGGGTCAAGAAGGCGGTGCTGCTGTCGTTCCGCCTCGAGGACAACGTGCCGATGGCCGCCGGCGGCTTCGCGCAGTTCTACGACAAGGTGCCGACCAAGTTCGCCAACTGGTCCGCCGACGATTTCGCCAAGGCGGGCTTTCGCGTGGTGCCGCCGGCGGTGGCCCGCCGCGGCTCGTTCATCGCGAAGAACGCGGTGCTGATGCCCTCGTACGTCAACATCGGCGCCTATGTCGATGAAGGCACGATGGTCGATACCTGGGCCACCGTCGGTTCGTGCGCGCAGATCGGCAAGAACGTGCACCTGTCGGGCGGCGTCGGCATCGGCGGCGTGCTCGAGCCGCTGCAGGCCAACCCGGTGATCATCGAGGACAACTGCTTCATCGGCGCCCGTTCGGAAATCGTCGAGGGCGTGATCGTCGAGGAGAACTCGGTGATCTCGATGGGCGTCTACCTGGGCCAGTCGACCAAGATCTACGATCGCGAAACCGGCGAGATCCACTACGGCCGCGTGCCGGCGGGCTCGGTGGTGGTGGCGGGCAACCTGCCGTCGAAGGACGGCAAGTACAGCCTGTACTGCGCCGTAATCGTCAAGAAGGTCGACGCGCAGACGCGCGCCAAGACCAGCCTGAACGACCTGCTGCGCGGCGACTGACGGCAGCGCGGTGGCGGCCCGCGGGCCGCCCCCGCTGTCGCTTCTTCCGCCCCCCTCGCCCCGACCGGCGCAGCGCGCCGGCTCCCACGTGAGGTGACCCGTGCCCTCCCTTCGCAAGCGATTCATGGCCCTGGACCCCGCTACCGTCAGCACCGTGCTGTCCCTGCTGCCGACCATTCTCGAGCAGGCCAACAAGACCATCGAGAAATACAAGAAGGGCAAGCGCAAGGACGAGCCGGCCGACGGCACGCCGGCGTCCGATCCGCAGGAGCAGGCGCGCCTGCTCGCGGCGCGCGTCGCCGAGCTCGAGACGGCCGCGATGCAGCAGGCCGAGAACGTCAAGCTGCTGGCCGAACAGCACGCGATCACCATCGACGCGCTGCGCAAGGAAGCGGCGCGGCTGGATCGCCGGCTGCGGCTGATGACCGCGGTGGCGATGGCCGGCTTCGCGCTGGGCCTGCCGGCCCTGGTGATCGCCATCAATCTGCTGCTGCGCTGAACCGGGCTGCGGCTGGCGGCATCGCGCCTCGCGCCGCTGTCGCCATCCCTGGCCGACCCCTCGCCAACGTTTCATTCCTCATTCGCCATGACCGTCCAGCTCTACGGCATCCCGAACTGCGATACCGTCAAGAAAGCCCGCACCTGGCTCGAAACCAACGGCGTCGACTACGCCTTCCACGACTTCAAGAAGCAGGGCGTCGACGAGACGATGCTGCGCCGCTGGCTCGAGCAGGTGCCGCTGTCGCTGCTGCTGAACCGCAAGGGCACCACCTGGCGCGCGCTGCCCGACGCCGACAAGACCCTGGCGGAGGACGCCGACGGCGCGATCGCGCTGATGCAGCGCAGCCCGTCGCTGATCAAGCGGCCGGTGCTCGAACATGACGGCGCGGTCGCGGTCGGCTTTGCCGCGGACCAGTACGCCGAACGTTTCCAGGGCTGAGCCCGAACGCTCGCCGCCTTATCGCCTTATCGCCTTATCGCCTGACCGCCTGACCGTCCGACCGCTTCCCCCACATCCGCGCCATGACCGCCAACGCCCCCGCAACGCCCGCCGCCAATCCCACGCTGGCGCTGACCGAAGACCTGATCCGCCGCCAGTCGGTGACCCCCGCCGACGAAGGCTGCCAGGCCGTGCTGCAGGCGCGGCTGTCCGCGCTCGGCTTCACCTGCGAATCGCTGGTCAGCGGCCCGGACTCGTTCCGCGTGACCAATCTATGGGCGGTCAAGCGCGGCCGGCTGGGGACCGGTGGCAAGCTGCTGACGTTCGCCGGCCACACCGACGTGGTGCCGACCGGCCCGCTCGAACAATGGACCTCGCCGCCGTTCGAGCCGACCCATCGCGACGGCAAGCTGTACGGCCGCGGCGCGGCCGACATGAAGACGTCGATCGCGGGCTTCGTGGTGGCGATCGAGGAATTCCTGCAGGCCCATCCAGACCATGCCGGCTCGATCGCGCTCCTGATCACCAGCGACGAGGAAGGGCCGGCCCACGACGGCACCGTCAAGGTCGTGCAGGCACTGCAGGCGCGCGGCGAACGGCTCGATTACTGCGTGGTTGGCGAGCCGACCTCGGTCGATACGCTCGGCGACATGGTCAAGAACGGCCGGCGCGGCTCGCTGTCCGGCAAGCTGACCGTCAAGGGCGTGCAGGGCCATATCGCCTATCCGCACCTGGCGCGCAACCCGATCCATCTGGCCGCGCCGGCGCTGGCCGAACTGGTCGGCGAACGCTGGGACGACGGCAACGCGTATTTCCCGCCCACCACCTGGCAGATGTCGAACATCCACGCGGGCACCGGCGCGACCAACGTGATCCCCGGCCACGTGACGATCGACTTCAACTTCCGCTTCTCGACGGCCAGCACGCCCGAGCAGCTGAAGGCGCGCGTGCACGCGATCCTCGATCGCCACGGGCTCGAATACCAGCTCGACTGGACGCTCGGCGGCGAACCGTTCCTGACGCCGCGCGGCGAGCTGTCCGAGGCGATGGCCGCGGCGATCGCGGCCGAGACCGGCGTGCAGACCGAGCTGTCGACCACCGGCGGCACCTCGGACGGCCGCTTCATCGCGAAGATCTGCCCGCAGGTGATCGAGTTCGGCCCACCCAACGCCAGCATCCACAAGATCGACGAGCACGTCGACGTGCGCTTCATCGAGCCGCTGAAGAACATCTATCGCGGCGTGCTGGAACGGCTGATCGCCTGAGCGATTCGGCCCCGACCGACCCCTGACCTCTCCTTCGCCATGGCCCACGCCTCTCCCCTGTCCACCGTCCGCGACCTGCTGCGCCTGGCGGTGTCGCGCTTCACCCAGGCCGGCCTGTCGTTCGGCCACGGCACCGACAACCCCTACGACGAGGCGGTCTACCTGATCCTGCATACGCTGCATCTGCCGCTCGATACGCTCGATCCCTTCCTTGACGCGCGGCTGCTGCCCGAGGAGATCGCCGCGGTGATGGAGGTGATCCGCCGCCGCGTCGACGAGCGCGTGCCGGCTGCCTACATCACGCACGAGGCCTATATGCATGGGCAGCGCTTCTATGTCGACGAGCGCGTGATCGTGCCGCGCAGCTTCATCGGCGAGCTGCTGCAGGACGGATTGAACCCGTGGGTCAGCGACGTCGACGCGATCGGCCCGGTGCTGGAGCTGTGCACCGGCTCGGGCTGCCTGCCGATCCTGGCCGCGCAGGCCTGGCCGCACGCGACGATCGACGCGGTCGACATCTCGGCCGATGCGCTCGAGGTGGCGCGCCGCAATGTCGCCGACTACGGGCTCGAGGACCGCATCCATCTGCATCACGGCGACCTGTACGCGCCGCTGCCGGCGGGCGCGACCTACGACGTGATCCTCAGCAATCCGCCCTATGTGAACGAGGGCGCCATGCAGCGGCTGCCCGCCGAATACCTGGCCGAGCCGCGCATCGCGCTGGCCGGCGGCGACGACGGCATGGACGTGGTGCGCCGGATCGTGGCGGGCGCCCGCGCCCGCTTGAATCCCGGCGGCGTGCTGGTGGTCGAGATCGGTAACGAGTTCGACAATGTCGAGGCGGCCTTCCCCGATCTGGAACTGATCTGGCTGACGGTCAGCGCCGGCGAGGAGCAGGTGTTCCTGCTGACGTACGAGGCGCTGGAGGCGGCGGGGCTGTAATCGCGATCGTGGCGGACGTCGCTGGCAGATCGGCCGCCGCTGCCCTCTCCCCCGCCCCTCTCCCGCTAGCGGGAGAGGGGGAGAAAACCAATGGCGTCGCCACCGCGTCCTGCGTTCCCGATGTTGTTCTCCCTCTCCCCCTCAGGGGGAGAGGGTTGGGGAGCGGGGGTGGTTCCTCAGCCCTCCCCCAACGCCCCCAACCCCGCTACCGCCGCCCGCACCGCGGTCGTGCATTGCTCGACCACCCCTTCGCGCCAATCGTCGGCGTCGCCATAGAAGGCGCGCCACATGCCCTGGCGGATCAGCGCGCGCTGCGTATTGTCGGCGTCCGGATGCAGATGCAGCCAATGGTCGCCGCGCAGCGCCTGCAATACGTCCGGCAGCGGCAAGGTGCCGAACTCCAGCGCGATGCCGGCAAAGTCGATATTGGGCAGCGTATCGGGAACGGCGTGCCAGGCCAGCCCGGTCAGGTTGGCCGAGGTCGACGAGCCGTCGTACATCGAGGTCACGTGCTGGCCCCAGATCGCGCGGGTCCGCTCCAGCCGTGACACATCGTCCGGCCCCATGTAGATCGGCTCGCCATAGCCCCAGGGCCCCAGCCCGGTATGGATATCGATCCAGCGCAGGCTGGTGCGTCCCGCGCCGTAGCGCGCCAGGATGCGGCGCAGCGTGTAATTGCTCCAGGTCGCCACGCGGCCGCCATAGAACATGCCGTGCGGATCGTCGTACTGGCCCGCGCTGACGGCGGCCTGATACCAGCCGATGCCGCGCTCGGCGATCGCGCGGGCCAGCGCGGCCTCGTCCTGCTCCGACGGCGGCCAGTGCGCCGGCAGCAGCAGCGGCGCGACCTCGGCATAGGCGGCGTTCTGCGGCAGCGGCCGCGTGAAATCCATGAAGTTGCGGTTCAGGTCGACGTTGTCCTCGTTGACCCGGCGCATGTGCGAGAAGCCGTAGGGGTTGACCGCATGGACCAGCAGCAGCGCCGCGCCGGCCTTCGCGCATTGCTGCAGCAGCGCCGCATCGTGCAGCAGCGCGATCTGCGCGCCGGAGCCGCAGAAGCCCTCGGCGCCGTGCATCGCCGAGGTGACGAGGATCAGATGGCGCGCATCGCGCGGGCCGATCCAGGCCACGTCCATCGCCAGCTCCTCGTCCTCGGCGCCGCGCCGCGTCGGATGCGCGAACGGCGTAGGCACGTCGCCAACGTTCTCGGCGGCAAGCCGGAACTTCGCGCGGGCTTCCTCGTAGCGGCTTGAAAAGCAATCGTGCAGCTGCATCGGCGGCTCTCCGGGGCGACCAGGATCGATCACCGCATTAAACGCCATTCCGCCGCGGCGCGCCAGCCGGTACAATCCCCTCCGCACAAGGTTGGATCGATCCAGCGCGGCCGGCGCGGCTTCCCAGGCCCGCCACGCGTCTCAGGTAACACCAGTCCCGATCTCCAGCCGGATTTCCCTCGCGCCCGTTCCGGGTCCCGCCTCTTCCCTTCATTCCGACCGCCACGTCGTTCGACCGGCCCGGGTTGGCACGCCCATCCCACCGGCGCACCGGCGGTCCTTGCTCCTGAGACTTTCGACATGATCGTGCGTTATTCCAAGATCGCCGCGGTATTGGCCATGGCCCTGTTCGCCTCGCTGGTGTCGTTCGGCAATATCACCGACTACGGCACCAACTTCGCCTTCGTCCAGCATGTGTTCCTGATGGACACGACTTTCCCGGGCAACGGCATCATGTACCGCGCGATCCGTTCGCCGGTGCTGCATCACGCCGGCTACATCGGCATCATCGCGCTCGAGACCGCCACGGCGCTGCTGTGCTGGGCCGGCGGCCTTGCCCTATGGCGCGCGCGCCGGCAATCGCCGCGGGAATTCCATCGGGCCAAGACCTGGGCGGTGGCCGGCCTGACGCTGGGCTTCCTGACCTGGCAGGTCGCCTTCATGTCGATCGGCGGCGAATGGTTCGGCATGTGGATGTCGAAGGAATGGAACGGCGTGCCCGACGCTTTCCGCTTCTTCATCACGCTGCTGACCGTGCTGATCTACGTCAGCCTGCCGTACGACGACCTCCATCTCGATCCAGCCGATCGCCGGTAGGCCGGTCGGAGGCGGCTCGGTTCAGCCGTCCCAGTCGGCGTCCCAGTCGGCGTCCCAGTCGGCGTCCCTGGCGCCGGACGCGCGCCGCGGCGGCGTGTCCGGTTGCCACGCGCGCGGATGCAGCGCCAGGCCCGCCGCCTCGGCCTGCGCGCGCGTCAGCGTCAGATGGCGGGCCAGCCAGTCCATCACGCCGCGCAGGAAGCGCTGCTGCTCGACCCGCACCGCCTCGCGCAGCGCAAGCTCCAGCTGCACGTAGGCGGTGTAGACATCGAGCAGATTGGCCGTCTTCAGCGTGGCCGGCGTCGACGGGCTGCGCTCGATCGCCAGCACGCGGGCGGCCTGCTGCGATGTCAGTTTTCCCGTGTCGCGATAAGCCGCATACAGCGGCTCGAGCGGCGCGAAACGGACGCTGGGCTGCACGCGCGGCACGCCGGCGACCTTCTCCATGCGCAACAGCAGATAGCGGACCGCGGCCGCATGCTGGCGGGCTCGTTCGCGTTCCAGTTCCCGCTCGCGGCCCGCGCCCGCACGGCGGCGCGGCCGCGCGTCGTCGCGCCAGGGTCCGGCGCCCGCGGCGCGCGCGGTGAAATCGGGCGCGGCGTCGAGCGCGCCAGGGCCGCCCAGCAGCCGCAGCGCGCAATCCGGTCCGAACGGATGCTCGTGGCCGGCCGCGTCGCGCAGGATATAGGCGTGGCCCGAGCCGATGCCGTGGCCCTTGTTGCCCGCCGGCATGCCGATCCCCGCGCCGGCGCAGCGCGTGCCTGGCTCGACGAAATCCTTGCGGACGGCGGTCCAGGTTGCGGTCGGGTCTGGGCGGCGGGCGGAAACGGGCTCGGGCGGCATGCCTTGAATGCGGAAACAGCGAACGACGAAACGGCGAAACGACGAAACAGCGAAACGGCGGCGGGGCGCGCATTGTCGCGCGAATTGCGGCCGGGCGCGATAGCCATGCGAGAGCCCTCGGCGGCAGCACGCGATGCCGCCCGCCGCCCCAAGCTAAAATGCGCCCTGCCCGGCCTCGTGCCGGGCTCGACTTTCCATAGAAGACTCTCGTGATCCGAATCGACCAGCTAGTACTCCAGCGCGGCACCAAGGTGCTGTTCGACCACACCAGCGTGACGCTCAATCCCGGCGAGCGCGTCGGCCTGGTCGGTGCCAACGGCAGCGGCAAATCGACGCTGTTCGCGCTGCTGCGCGGCGAATTGCATCCGGACGGCGGCGACGTCGCGGTGCCGGCGCAATGGCGCGTGGCCCATGTCGCGCAGGAAACGCCGGCGGTCGAGCGCAGCGCGCTGGACTACGTGATCGACGGCGACACCCGGCTGCGCGCGATCGAGCAGGCCATCGCCGCCGCGCAGCGCAGCGGCGACGGCCACGCCGAGGCCGAAGCGCACGCGGCCTACGCGGACGCCGACGGCTACACCGCGGCCTCGCGCGCCGAGGCGCTGCTGCTGGGCCTGGGCTTCACGCTGGCGCAGGTCGGCCAGCCGGTCGCCGCCTTCTCCGGCGGCTGGCGCATGCGGCTGAATCTGGCGCAGGCGCTGATGTGCCCGTCCGATCTGCTGCTGCTCGACGAACCGACCAACCACCTGGATCTCGATGCGATCGTCTGGCTCGAAGACTGGCTGGCGCGCTACCCGGGCACGCTGGTGATGATCTCGCACGACCGCGAGTTCCTCGACGCGATCTGCAACGTCACCGTCCATATCGAACAGCAGCAGCTGCGCCGCTATGGCGGCAACTACAGCCTGTTCGAGACGCTGCGGCTGCAGCAGATGGCGCAGCAGCAGGCCGCCTACGCGCGCCAGCAAAAGCAGATCGCGCACCTGGAATCGTTCATCACGCGTTTCAAGGCCAAGGCGACCAAGGCGCGCCAGGCGCAGAGCCGCGTCAAGGCGCTGGAGAAGATGGAACGGCTGGCGCCGGTGCACGCCGCGGCCGGCTTCTCGTTCGAATTCCGCGAGCCCGATGCCGCCCCGAATCCGATGATGGTGCTCGACGCGGTCGATTGCGGCTACGCGGGTCCGCCGCCGGTGACGATCCTGCGCGGCCTGACGCTGTCGATCCAGAACGGCCAGCGCATCGGCCTGCTCGGCGCCAACGGCCAGGGCAAATCGACGCTGGTCAAGACGCTGGCCAATACGCTGGCGCCGCTGGCCGGCACGCTGCGGCACGGCAAGGGCCTGCAGATCGGCTACTTCGCCCAGCACCAGCTCGAGACGCTGCGCGACCACGACTCGCCGCTGCAGCATCTGGCGCGGCTGGCGCCCGATACGCGCGAGCAGGAACTGCGCGACTTCCTCGGCAGCTTCAATTTCCGCGGCGACATGGCGACCTCGCCGATCGAACCGTTTTCCGGCGGCGAGAAGGCGCGGCTGGCGCTGGCGCTGATCGTCTGGCAGAAGCCCAACCTGCTGCTGCTCGACGAACCGACCAACCATTTGGACCTCGATACGCGCGAGGCACTGACGATGGCGCTGGCGCAGTTCGAGGGCACGCTGATCCTGGTCTCGCACGACCGGCATCTGCTGCGCGCCACCACCGACCAGTTCATGCTGGTGGCCGACGGCGGTCTGCAGCCCTTCGACGGCGACCTCGACGACTATCGCGACTGGCTGCTGCAGCAGGCCGCCGCCAAGCGCAACGCCGCGGCGGCGGCGCATCGGGCCGATGGCGCTGACGGTGCCAGCGACGCGGCGCCCGCGCAGAATCGCCGCGACCAGCGCCGCGCCGAGGCCGACGAGCGGCAGCGGCTGGCGCAGCTGCGCAAACCGCTGGCCAAGGAACTGGAAAAGGTCGAGAAGCGGATGGCCGTGCTGCAACAGGCCAAGACCGAGATCGACGGCTTCATGGCCGACGAGGCCAGCTATGCCGAGGCCAACAAGGCCAGGCTGCTGGAGATGCTCAAGCGCCAGGGCGAGGTCGAAGGGGAACTGGCCACGCTGGAGGAGCGCTGGCTGGAGCTGCAGGAGCAGATCGAGCAGATCGCCTGATCGATTGACCGAGGCGATCCCGGCCGCGGCCGGGGCCGCAGTCAGGATCAGGGTCAAGACGGGAGTGCCGCTACTCCTGCAACGCCTCCTCGGTCAGGAAGCCGCCGCTCTGGTGGGCCCACAGCCGGCTGTACAACCCGCCGCGCTGCAGCAGTTCGCGGTGCGAGCCCTGCTCGACGATGCGGCCGCGATCGAGCACGACGATACGGTCCATCGCCGCCAGCGTCGACAGCCGGTGCGCGATCGCCACCACGGTCTTGCCCTCCATCAGCCGGTACAGGCTTTGCTGGATTGCGATCTCGACCTCGCTGTCGAGCGCGCTGGTGGCCTCGTCCAGCAGCAGGATCGGCGCGTCCTTCAGCATCACCCGCGCGATCGCGATGCGCTGGCGCTGGCCGCCCGACAGCTTGACGCCGCGCTCGCCGACGTGCGCATCGTAGCCACGCCGCCCTTCCCGGTCGCTCAGCGTGTGGATGAAGTCCTCGGCCTCGGCGCGCCGCGCGGCGGCCACCATCTCGGCATCGCTGGCATCGGGCCGGCCATAGACAATGTTGTCGCGCACCGAACGGTGCAGCAGCGAGGTGTCCTGCGTGACCATGCCGATCTGCGCGCGCAGGCTGTCCTGCGTGACCCCGGCGATGTCCTGACCGTCGATCAGGATGCGGCCCGACTCGACGTCATAGAAGCGCAGCAGCAGGTTGACCAGCGTCGACTTGCCCGCGCCCGAGCGGCCGACCAGGCCGACCTTCTCGCCGGGGCGGATCGTCAGCGTGAAGTCGTCGAACACCGGCCGGCCCGAGCCGTAGGAGAAGTCGACGTGCTCGAAGCGGATTTCGCCGTGCGGCACCCGCAGCGGCACGGCGTCGACACGGTCCTCGATATGCCGGGGACGGGCCAGCGTCGACACGCCATCGCGCACCGTGCCGATATGCTCGAACAGCTCGGCAATCTCCCACATCGCCCACTGCGAGATGCCGTTCAGGCGCATCGCCATCGCGGTGGCCGCCGCCACCGCGCCGATGCCGATCTGGCCGGCCGACCACAGGTACAGCGCGAGCCCCGTGGTGGCCACGATCAGCATCATGATCAGCGTGTGGTTGACGATCTCGAAGGCGCTGATCAGCCGCCCCTGCGCATAGACGGGCTGCATGAACTCCTGCATCGCGCTGCGCACGTAGCTGGCCTCGCGGCGCGAGTGCGAGAACAGCTTGACGGTGGCGATATTGGTGTAGGCATCGGTCACGCGCCCGGTCATCACCGAGCGCGCGTCGGCCTGATGCGCCGACACGCGCGCCAGCCGCGGCACGAAATACCAGGATGCGCCGACATAGGCGACGACCCACAGCAGGAACGGCGCCAGCAGCCAGCCATCGAAATTGGCCAGCACCACCGCCGCCGACACCAGGTAGATCACGATATAGACCAGGATATCGGCAACCGTCATCACCGCGTCGCGCACGGCCAGCGCGGTCTGCATGACCTTGGTGGTGACACGGCCGGCGAACTCGTCCTGGAAGAAGCCCATGCTCTGGTTGAGCATCAGCCGGTGGAAATTCCAGCGCAGCCGCATCGGGAAGTTGCCGAACAGCGTCTGGAACTTCAGCATGCTCCAGACCGCGACCACGACGATGCTCGCCAGCACGATGCCGGCCAGCAGCAGCAGGCGGTCCGAATAGGTCGACCACAGCTGCTGCGGCTTGACCGCGGCGAGCCAGTCGACCAGGCGGCCCAGCATGCTGAACAGCACCGCCTCGAAGATGCCGATCGCCATCGCGCACAGCACCAGCAGCAGCAAGTAACGCCGCACGCCCGCGGTGCAATCGACGATGAACGCGATCCAGTGCTGCGGCGGCGTATCGGGAAGCGAATCCGGGTAGTTGTGGATGCGCCTTTCAAACCAACGGAACACGGCCAGTTTCTCCAATGATGTTGTCGAGCGGCCGCTGGGGCTCGCTCAACGATAGTTGCGCTCGCGCCGGATCAGTCCGACCGCCAGCACGCCGGTCAGCACCACCAGCCAGATCAGCGACCAGCCGGGAATCGAGATGCCCAGCACCGGCGGCAGCGGCGCGGTGCACAGACCGTCCGAATAAAAGACCTGCGGCAGCACGCGCGCGGTCGGCAGCGCGTTGACCCAGTTCTCGAGCGGATCGATGCCGCAGCTCGCCTTCGGATCGAGCAGCAGCGAGATGTGATAGCCCGCCACCGCGATGCCGCCGACGCCCGACAGCATCGCCAGCCCTTGCCACAGCGTGCGCGTGCCCTGCCCGAGCGCGGCCAGCAGCGAGAACAGCCCGATCGCGACGAAGGCGAAGCGCTGCATCACGCAGAGCGGGCACGGCTGATAGCCCTGCGCGTGCTGCAGATAGAGGGCGTAGCCGACCAGCCCGAACGAGACGATGGCAATCAGCAGGAAGTAGGCGCGGGAATTCGCTTGCATGGCGGAATGGCGGTCGACAGAGCGGTGAACAAGAGCGGTGAACAGGATCCGGAACGTTCCGGATAGACAAGGCATGGCGATAGCGGTGGTCCGGCATCGCGGACAGGCGCCATCTTACCGATTTTGCACCGCGCGCGTCGCAGCGATGCGATGACCCCTGCACGCGCTGGGGCCATCGTTGCGGCCGATCGCCGCAGCGCGGCGGCTTTGCATTGCCGAGGCCGGCGATCGCGCCAACAATGCCGTTCATTGTGTCGGCGCGATGCGATCCCGCGCGATCCCCCTGCATCCG
This sequence comes from Cupriavidus sp. UGS-1, assembly GCF_021213615.1. Lineage (NCBI taxonomy): Bacteria > Pseudomonadati > Pseudomonadota > Betaproteobacteria > Burkholderiales > Burkholderiaceae > Cupriavidus > Cupriavidus sp. UGS-1. Next base: position 24,183 of record NZ_JAJQJF010000031.1, read on the forward strand.
CCCCCCGCTTGCTTGAGGACCGTAACGATGAAGAGCAATGCGCTGCGCGCGGTGCGCAGCAACGACGTTCGTGCCCCACGTTTTCGCACGATCCCGCCGCCCGCCGCGTCCGTGCCCCGGCGCGACGCGGCGGCCAACTCGACAAACACGCCGAAGCCGCCGGTACCGGTGGTGCCCGTGGTGCCGGTCGGCTACCGCCAGGGGTTCATCACCGCGATCTCGGTGCTGCTGGCCTTTACGCTGGCGTTCTGGCGCTACTGGAGCTTCGAGAGCCCGGGCGCCTGGAATCCGCTGTCGCTGGCGGTCGAGATCTCGCTGGGCGTCGCCGCCGGCCTGCAGGTGGTGGCGTTGTTCCGTTCGCTGCGGGTCGAGGACGACCAGGTGCCCGAATACCGCCGCACGCAGCGCTGGCTGTTCGTGTCGGCGGTGGTGCTGATCGCCGCGCTGCTGGGCGCGCTGTGCGAGGACTCGGTGTTCGGTTGACGGGCGGGCCAGGGAAATCGAAGACCGAAGACTTTCCCGGCGCCCCTCCCCTCAACCGTCGAGGTAGCGCACCCGCTCGATCGCCTGCTCGATCCGCTCGACGGCGATCACCTCGAGCCCGTCGATCGGCTGCTTCGGCGCGTTGGCCTTCGGAATCACCGCCTGCGTAAAGCCCAGCTTGGCGGCCTCGCGCAGCCGGTCCTGGCCGCGCGGGCTCGGGCGGATCTCCCCCGCCAGCCCCACCTCGCCGAATACCACCAGCCCGCGCGGCAACGGCTTGTTGCGCATCGACGAGTGGATCGACAGCAGCACCGCCAGATCGGCGGCCGGCTCGGTGATCTTGACCCCGCCCACCGCATTGAGGAACACGTCCTGGTCGAAGCAGGCGATGCCGGCGTGGCGGTGCAGCACGGCCAGCAGCAGCGCCAGCCGGTTCTGCTCCAGGCCCACCGCCAGGCGGCGCGGATTCGGCACGTGCGCCGCATCGACCAGCGCCTGGATCTCGACCAGCAGCGGGCGCGAGCCCTCCTGCGTGACCATGACGCAGGACCCGGACACGGTCTGCTCATGCTGCGACAGGAACAGCGCCGACGGATTGCTGATGCCGCGCAGGCCGCGCTCGGTCATCGCGAACACGCCCAGCTCGTTGACCGCGCCGAAGCGGTTCTTGAACGCGCGGATCAGCCGGTGCGACGAATGCGTGTCGCCCTCGAAGTACAGTACCGTGTCGACGATATGCTCGAGCACGCGCGGCCCGGCCAGGCTGCCTTCCTTGGTCACATGGCCGACCAGGATGATCGTCGTGCCGCTGCTCTTGGCGATCCGCGTCAGCTGCGCCGCGCATTCGCGCACCTGTGCCACCGAGCCCGGCGCCGATGTCAGCGCCTCCGAATACAGCGTCTGGATCGAGTCGATCACCGCGACCTCGGGCTTGTCGGCGTCGAGCGTCGCCTGGATCTTCTCGAGCTGGATCTCGGGCAGCAGCCCCAGGCTCGGACTGTCGATGCCGAGCCGCTGCGCGCGCAGCGCGATCTGCGCGCCCGACTCCTCGCCGCTGACATAGAGCACGCGCCGGCTGGCCGCCAGATTCGCCAGCGCCTGCAGCAGCAGCGTGGACTTGCCGATGCCGGGGTCGCCGCCGATCAGCACCACGCCACCGGCGACCAGCCCGCCGCCCAGCACCCGGTCGAATTCCTCGATGCCGCTGGTAAAGCGCGGCACGTCGGACGCCTCGATTTCCGACAGCCGCTGCACCGTGCTCGAGGCTGCCAGCGGCTGGAAGCGCCGCGCCGACGGCGTCTCGGGCACGCTTTCGACCAGCGTGTTCCATTGCTGGCAATGCGGGCACTGCCCCTGCCAGCGCGGCACGGAGCCGCCGCATTCGGTACAGGTGTAAACGGTCTTGGTCTTTGCCAACGGGAATCCTTGGGGCCGGGGAGCTGAGAGCGGAGAGCTGAGAGGCGCCGATTCTACTTGGCGGGCGCGGCCTCGGCCACGCCGGGCGCATCCGGCACCGTCAGCGTCGCGACCGTCACCGGCACCCGCGGCGCCAGCGCGCACATCAGCTCGTAGCCGACCGTACCGCTGGCGGCGGCGACATCGTCGATCGGCAGGCCGTGGCCCCACAGCGTCACCGGCGAGCCGACCCGTGCCTTCGGACACGGCGTCAGGTCGACGCACAGCATGTCCATCGACACGCGGCCGACCAGATGGGTGCGCACGCCGTCGACCAGCACTGGCGCCGGCTGGTCGCCCCAGCCCGCGGCATGGCGCGGATAGCCGTCCGCATAGCCGCAGGCGACCACGCCGATCCGCATCGGCCGGTCCGCGGTATACAGCGAGCCGTAGCCGACCGTGTCGCCGGGCCGCAATTCCTGCACCGCGATCACTTCGCTGTGCAGCGACATCGCCGGCATCAGCCCGGTGTCCGCGATGTCGGCGTGCCGGCCGCTCGGCGAGGCGCCGTACAACACGATGCCGGGCCGCACCCAGGCGCGGTGCGCGGCCGGATGCCACAGCGTGGCCGCGGAGTTGGACAGGCTGGCTTCGCCCGGCAGATTGGCGGTGGCGGCGTCGAACACCTCCAGCTGATGCGCGATGCCGCGCTCGCCATCGGCGTCGGAGAAGTGCGTCATATGGACGATGCTGCCGACCCCGGACAGCGTGCGGGCGCGCTCCCAGGCGGCGCGATACTGGTCCGGCGCGAAGCCGAGCCGGTTCATGCCGGTATTGAGCTTGAGCTGGATCGCCAGCGGCCCCTTCGGACGGGCGGCCTCCAGCATGCGAAGCTGCTCCTCGTTGTGGATCGCGGTGGTCAGCCGGTATTCCTCGAGCAGCGGCACGTCCTGGGGCTGGAAGAAGCCCTCGAGCAACAGGATCGGTCCCTGCCACCCCAGTTCGCGCAGCAGCACGGCCTCGTTCAGGTCCAGCAGGCCGAAGCCGTCGGCCGCGCGCAGGCCGGCGAAGGCGCGCCGGATGCCGTGACCGTAGGCGTTGGCCTTGACCACCGCCCAGACGCGCGAGGTGGGCGCGTGGCGGCGTACCACCTCGAGATTGTTGGCCAGGGCGGGTTGATGGATGACAGCGTGAATCGGTCTTGGCATGGGATCAGGGAAGGTTCGTCACGGCGGCCTCGGGGCGCCGCAGGGGCCCGGGCGGCTATGGTCGACCATTGGCCTGGGCGTGCGCGCCGTTGTGGTGCCCGAGGCACTGACAGCGGCAACGCCGGCGGTCGACCGGAGGGACAACCACGTGCGTTCTGCACCAATGCGCGGCAGCACACCGAAGGGGCACCGCGTAGACCGTTATTTGACCACATTGGTTCGGCAATTCCCGGGAATCCGCTCCAGATCGAATGGTCAAACCCGGTCAATTTGCGGTCTTCCCTTCTTCGGAATTGAAAGACTTTCGTGATATAAAGCCGGACGTTCCGGCCATGTTTCAAAAGTGATTCAATATGACGGGTCACGTCAGGTACGTACACGCCCCCGCCACGCCGAACCGGACCCGGCGCGGGCGACCCGTGCGTCCCGGGCCTCCTTTTGGCACGGCCGCCGTTCACCCCCTCCGCACGATGCCGACGGCCGTTGGCGCGGGCACGCCAGTAGCGCAAGGAAATCGCGATGGAGACAGAGTCCAAGGTATGAAGAAGGGTTTTTACACCATCATGGCCGCGCAGTTCTTTTCTTCGCTGGCCGACAACGCTCTGCTCATCGCCGCCATTGCCCTCCTCGCCGAATTGCACTCCCCGCAGTGGATGACCCCACTGCTCAAGCTGTTCTTCGTGCTGTCCTATGTCGTGCTGGCCGCCTTCGTCGGCGCCTTTGCCGATTCGATGCCCAAGGGCAAGGTGATGTTCATCACCAACACGATCAAGATCGGCGGCTGCGCGATCATGATGTTCGGGCTGCACCCGCTGCTGGCCTATGGCGTGGTCGGCTTCGGCGCGGCGGCCTATTCGCCGGCCAAGTACGGCATCCTGACCGAGCTGCTGCCGGCCGAGCGCCTGGTGGCGGCCAACGGCTGGATCGAGGGCCTGACGGTCGGCTCGATCATCCTCGGCACGGTGGTCGGCGGCGCGCTGATCTCGGTCAAGGTGTCGAGCCTGATGCTGGCGATGGACCTGCCATGGATCGAGACCGGCATCGACACGCCGGCCGAGGCCGCGATGGTGGTGATCATGCTGTTCTACGTGATCGCCGCGCTGTTCAACCTGTTCATCCCCGACACCGGCGCCCGCTATCCGCAGCAGGAGAAGAACCCGATCAAGCTGATCGCCGAGTTCGCCGACTGCTTCACCGCGCTATGGAAGGACAAGCTCGGCCAGATTTCGCTGGCGGTCACCACGCTGTTCTGGGGGGCCGGCGCGACGCTGCAGTTCATCGTGCTGAAGTGGGCGGAAAAATCGCTCGGCCTGAACCTGTCGCAGGGCGCGCTGCTGCAGGCGGTGGTGGCGGTCGGCGTGGCCGTCGGCGCGATCATGGCGGCGATGCGGATCCCGCTGCGCAAGTCGCTGTCGGTGCTGCCGTTCGGCGTCGCGATGGGCGCGATCGTGATGCTGATGGCCTTCTACACCAAGGACGCGATGCCCGATGTCGCGCTGGACGTGCTGGGCATGCGGATGCCGCTGTATATGGCGATCGCCTATGTGTTCCTGATGGTGGTGGGCGGCATGTCGGGCTACTTCGTGGTGCCGATGAACGCGCTGCTGCAGCATCGCGGCCACGTGCTGCTGTCGGCCGGCCACTCGATCGCGGTGCAGAACTTCAACGAGAACGTCTCGGTGCTGCTGATGCTGTGCCTGTACGCGCTGCTGATCAAGCTGAACGTGCCGATCGGCATCGTGATCATCGCCTTCGGCATGTTCGTCTGCGGCACCATGCTGCTGGTGATGCGCCAGCATCGCAAGAACGTCCGGCTGTACAACTCGCTGGCGATGATCGGCGAGGACAAGCACCACTGAGACGGCGCCGGCCAGCCGTCGGCGCCGCGGACGCGGGGACCCGGTGGCCTGCGCGGAGACGGGCAGGACGCGGGGATCCCACCGTTGCGGGAATGACGCGACGATCTAACGCGGCGGCTGCGCGATGCGCTGCCGCGCCCTCTCCTCCCATCCCGGCGGTACCACGAAGCCGCGCGAACGCTCGCGCCACCAGCCCGGCGCCGACGCGCCGGCCGGCTCCATCTCGCAGATCATCACCGGCGATTCGCGCCGCCATGCCAGGTCGCGATGCGGCTCCGCGAAGCGCGCGGCCAGCGCGTCGCGCAGCGTCTCGAACGGTTCGGTGTCGTGCTCGGGCACCAGCGCCGGCGACAGCCAGCGGGCGCGCGGCAGCCGATGCCAGCGCACCGGCGTTGCCGCCGTCGACGACTCTGACGATCCCAGGGCCACCCGCTGCGCCCATTGCTCCAGCGTCGACCACCAGCCGCGCAGATGGGCCGGATTGAGCCCGAGCGCATCGAGGCCGGCCGGCATCCGCCCGTCGCGATAGAACAGCCAGCCGAGCAGATAGATTTCGCTGCGATCGACGCGGCCGCCCAGCAGCGCCTCGGCCTCCGGCGTGCGCGACAGCGGCAGCTGGCGGCGCACGATATGCGACAGCTTGTCGCCGAGGCGGTCGACCAGGTTCGGGCCGACGAAGGCCTGCAGCCAGGCAGTGCGCTCGGCGGGCGACGCCTCTGACGCATCGCCGCCGGGCTCCACCAGCAGATAGAACTTGGCGGCCATCTCCCAGTGCACCAGCTGGCCGGCGCCGGCGGTGTTGCCGGCGCCGCCGCTGCTGCCAGCACTTTCCCGCCAGACGAAATCCAGCTCGCCCAGCGTCTGCACGCCATGCGCGCCATGCCGGCGCACCGGCAGATTGGAGGCGACCAGCTCGATGCCGTCGCCGTGCTCCAGCGCGAAATGCAGCAGCCGTTCGGCATGCCGGCCCAGCCGCAGGCTGCGCGCGGCCGGAGCCAGCGCCTGGACGGCGCCGGGCAAGGCGGACAGTTCCTCGATCGTGGGCGGCAGCTGCCGGGGATCGGCGGCGGCCAGCCAGCGCTGCCAGGCCGCGAGGGCGGCGGG
>NZ_JAJQJF010000032.1:0-18982 GCF_021213615.1 Cupriavidus sp. UGS-1
TAAAGAACTCACGCGCCGGCTTTGCCGTTCGCGTCGCTGCGTTGTCAGCAGCAGAGAAACGAGATTATGCAGAACTTTTCGCTTCTCGTCAACAGGTTGTCAGCACTTTTTTGCTGCCGCTCCAGCATCGCAGCGCCTTCGCCTTCCCCGTCAACCCCGCCGCCGTTCGGCTGCGAGGGGGCGAATATTAAGGGACGGCGCAGCGAAAGGCAAGCAAATTAAGTAGAAACCCGAATTCGGCCTTGAAGTGCACCAAAGACGACAAATGTCGCACCGGTGACAGCATCGCTGGAACGCTTGGCCTAAGCTGGCGGCCCATATCTATAAGAACCTCACTGACTACGATCCAGTCAATCAGTCGAAGGAGACAACCATGACGCTGATCCCGAACGCCGGCCTGTCGCTGGTCGCTGGCGCCACCGATGTGCCGCTGTCGGACCAGACCATCGCCGAATTGCTGACCGCCACCGTGGCAGCCCACCCCGACGGGGAGGCGGTCGTCTTCCGTGAGCAAGGCATCCGCTGGACCTGGCGCCAGTTCAGCGAGCAGGTCGACCGCCTCGCCACCGGCCTGCTGCAGCGCGGCATCGCGCGCGGCGACCGCGTCGGCATCTGGTCGCCGAACCGGCAGGAGTGGCTGGTGACCCAATTCGCCACCGCCCGCATCGGCGCGATCCTGGTCAATATCAATCCGGCCTACCGGCTGGCCGAGCTCGAGTACGCGCTGAACAAGGCCGGCGTCCGGATGCTGATCACCGCCGCGCGCTTCAAGACGAGCAACTATATCGAGATGCTGCAGAAGCTGGCGCCGGAACTGGCCGACTGCCAGCCGGGCACACTGCGCGCGGCACGGCTGCCCGCGCTGCAATGGGTGGTGCGCATGGGCGAGGAAGACACCGCCGGCATGGTCCGCTATGCCCAAGTGCTGTGCACGCCCGATACCGCCCGGCTGGACGCCATCGGTTCGGCGCTCGCGCCGCACGACCCGATCAATATCCAGTTCACCAGCGGGACCACCGGCAACCCCAAGGGCGCCACGCTGACGCACCACAACGTGGTGAACAACGGCCGCTTCGTGGCGATGGCGATGCGTCTGACCGAGCGCGATTCGCTGTGCATCCCGGTGCCGCTGTACCACTGCTTCGGCATGGTCCTGTCGGTGCTGGCCTGCGTCAGCGTCGGCGCGCGCATGATCTTCCCCGGCGAAGCCTTCGACCCGCTGGCGACCATGCAGGCCGTGCACGAGGAACGCTGCACCGCGCTGCACGGCGTGCCGACGATGTTCATCGCCCAGCTGGACCACCCCGACTTCACGAAATTCGACTTCACCTCGCTGCGCACCGGCATCATGGCCGGCGCGCCGTGCCCGATCGAGGTGATGAAGCGCGTGGTCAAGGACATGCATATGGCCGAAGTCACCATTGCCTACGGCATGACGGAGACCAGCCCGGTCTCCTTCCAGAGCGCGACCGATGATCCGCTGGAAAAGCGCGTGGCGACGGTCGGCCGGGTACAGCCGCATCTGCAGTGCAAGATCGTCGACGAAACTGGACAGGTCGTGCCGGTCGGGGCCACCGGCGAGCTGTGCACCCGCGGCTATTCGGTGATGCTGGGCTATTGGGAGGACGACGCGCGCACGCGCGAGGCGATTCGCGACGGCTGGATGCATACCGGCGACCTGGCGACGATCGACGAGCAGGGCTATTGCAATATCGTCGGCCGGGTCAAGGACATGGTGATCCGCGGCGGCGAGAACCTGTATCCGCGCGAGATCGAGGAATTCCTGTTCCGCCATCCGAAGGTGCAGGCGGTGCAGGTGTTCGGCGTGCCCGATCCGAAGTATGGCGAGGAGCTGTGCGCGTGGATCGTGCTCAAACCCGGGCAGAGCGCCACCGAGGACGAGATCCGGGAGTTCTGCCGGGATCAGATTGCCCACTACAAGATCCCGCGTTATGTTCGTTTCGTCGACGACATGCCGATGACGGTCACCGGCAAGGTGCAGAAGTTCGTGATGCGGGAGACCATGATTCGGGAACTGGGGCTGGAGCCGGCGGCAACCGCCTGACGCTTCGTCGATGCCGTGGCGGCGGGCGGGTATTCATTGCGCGCCGCCGCGCCGGCCGTTTGCCTACACCGCACGCATCGCCAAGACAGGAGCGCCCGCCATGGCCGTCCACATCGTCAGGCTCGGAACCCCACGCAGCGCCGGCGAGGGCTTGCGCATCGGCACGGTACGCAGGCCACCTCGGGGCGTGCCGCGCAGCGAATACGCGAGCCGGGACTTCTACGATGTCTGGTTCCCGCTGCTGTCACCGTCCCCCGAACTGGTTGCCGAGGCCAAGCACGCCCAGCATGAGCAGGACGACAAGGCCTGGCGCCATTTCGAGCGGCGCTTCCAGGCTGAGATGGCGGAGCCCGAGGCCAGCCGCACGCTCGACCTGCTGGCCGCGCTGTCACACCAGACCGATTTCGCGATCGGCTGCTATTGCGAGGACGAACAGCGCTGCCATCGCTCGATCCTGCGCAAGCTGCTGGCCAAGCGGGGCGCGGCTCTGGCCCAGGGTGCCCAACCAGCAACCGACTGACGAGGCCGCCACGCCACAGGCCGCAGCAAGCGGCGCGCTATGATAGGCGCCTTGCGCGACACGCGCCCGTCCTTGCGGCTCGTCCTGCGGGCCGCGCCCCCGCTCTGCCCCGTGCGCCGTTATTTGCCACCACGCCCATGGCATTGAACCTGGTCTGGCTGTCCTTTTTCCTGTCCGCCTTCGCCATCGGCTGCGTGCGGCTGGCGCATGGCGATACCGCCATCTTTCCGGCCATGCTGGCGAGCCTGTTCGACAGCGCCCGCACCGCCTTCGAAATCTCGCTGAGCCTGGCCGGCATCATGGCGCTGTGGCTGGGCATCATGCGGATCGGCGAGCGTGGCGGCGTGGTGCAGGGCTTTGCGCGCGTCGTCAATCCGGTGCTGCGCCACCTGTTCCCCGGGGTTCCGCAAGGCCATCCCGCGCAGGGCGCGATGATGATGAACGTTTCGGCCAATATGCTGGGGCTCGACAACGCCGCGACGCCGCTCGGCCTGAACGCGATGCGCGAGCTGCAGACGCTGAACGACAAGCCCGACACCGCGACCGATGCGCAGATCATGTTCATCGTGCTCAATACCGCGGGGCTGACGCTGATTCCGACCTCGGTGATCGCGATGCGGCAGGCGGTCGCGCTGAAGCAAGGGCTGGTCGGCTTCAATGCCGCCGACATCTTCCTGCCGACGCTGCTGGCAACGGGCGTGTCGTGCCTGGCCGGCCTGGTCGCCGTGGCCTGGACGCAGCGGCTCAATCTGCTCAAACCCGCGATCCTGGGCACGTTGCTGACCATCGTGGCCGCGCTCGGCGGTCTGGCGGTGTGGCTGCGCCATGCGCCGGCGCCGCAGGTCGACACCGTCACCGCGCTGGCCGGCAGCCTCTTCATCCTGGGACTGATCGTGCTGTTCCTGTTGTGCGGGGCCGTGCGGCGGGTCAACGTCTACGAGGCCTTCGTCGACGGCGCCAAGGAAGGCTTCGGCGTGGCGGTGCAGATCATTCCTTATCTGGTCGCGATCCTGGTCGCGATCGGGCTGTTCCGCGCCAGCGGCGGCATGGACTGGCTGATGCAGGCACTGGCGGCCGGCATCGCGGGCCTCGGACTGAACGCCGACTTCGTGCCGGCGCTGCCGGTCGGCCTGATGAAGATATTGTCCGGCGCCGGCGCCCGCGGCCTGATGGTCGACGTGATGACGACCTACGGCGTCGACTCCTTCCAGGGCAAGCTGGCGGCAATCATCCAGGGATCGACCGAAACCACCTTCTATGTGCTCGCCGTCTATTTCGGCAGCGTCAATGTGCGCCGTACCCGGCATGCGCTGGGCTGCGCGCTGTTCGCCGACGCGGTCGGCCTGGTCGCCGCCATTGGCATCGCCTATCTCTTCTTCCATTGACGGCAGTGGCTGCATGGGGACAGATGACTGTTGCACCGACACAACAAAATCGTGCCGATTGCGGCCGCCTTCGGGTTTTTTGGTATGCAGACCTTGGTGCGTCGCAGCAAGCCGCGTATAGTGAAGTCTGTCTCCTCCACCACCTCGGTGGATTCCAGCCCGCGCACAACCTGCGCGGGTTTTTTTTCGTCCACATCATGCGGCCGAGGACGAAAGCTGTCCGCCTGCGTTGGCGAGCGGTTGCTGCAACGCAGCAGACGCAATACCGCGAAGTAAGCGGGTACTCGCTCCCGGAGGCGCGGCGCAAACCCGGGCACGGAACCGTCGGCCGCCGAGGCGCCCGGCTGGCGTGTGCCGCCCGATATCCTAGAATGGTCGTGACCCCCGTCTCTTTCGGCCGAGGCACGCCATGTCTGAGATCCTGTTTCCCAGCAGCGTCCCCACTTACTGCGCAGCCAGCCTGACGCTGTCGTGTCCCGCCACCGTCAACGGTCAACCGTCCCGTTATTCGATTACCGCCGAAGCGCTCGAGTCGCACTTCGGCGCACGCTCGCCTCGCGAGGAAGATCTCGTACGCGCCTTCACCGACCACCGGCCGCGCATCGAAAGCATCGCCCAGTCGCTGTTCGAGCTGACCCGTTCGCGCAACATCGTGCTGCGCAGCGGACACGTGCGCTTCGTTCCCGAATCCTGATCGCAAGCCGTATCGGAGCGGCCTTGCGGCGCCCGCCAATTAATTGACCGAACGGTCGGTTTATATATAATGCTTCCTACCGCTCGGCCCTTGCATGGCCGAGACCCGCCAGAGGAGGCGTCATGTACACCCAAAGCCTGGATCTGCCCCAACCGCCGCTGCCGGCCGGCACGCCGCGCGCGGCCAGCGAAGGCGCCAGCCCCATCGACGATGCCGAGGCCCAGGCCGCGTTCGACGCGCGCCTGGCCGCGGACGGCAAGATCGAGCCGCAGGACTGGATGCCGGCCGCCTACCGCAAGACGCTGGTCCGCCAGATTTCGCAGCACGCGCATTCCGAGATCATCGGCATGCTGCCCGAGGGCAACTGGATCACGCGCGCGCCGTCGCTCAAGCGCAAGGCGATCCTGCTGGCCAAGGTGCAGGACGAAGGCGGCCACGGTCTCTATCTGTATTCGGCGGCCGAGACGCTGGGCACCTCGCGCGACGAGATGGTCGATGCCCTGCATCGCGGCAAGGCGAAGTACTCGTCGATCTTCAACTACCCGACGCTGACCTGGGCCGACGTCGGCGTGATCGGCTGGCTGGTTGACGGCGCGGCGATCATGAACCAGATCCCGCTGTGCCGCTGCTCCTACGGTCCGTACGCCCGGGCGATGATCCGCATCTGCAAGGAAGAGTCGTTCCACCAGCGCCAGGGCTTCGACGCGCTGCTGGCGATGATGCGCGGCACCGATGCGCAGCGCGAGATGGTGCAGGACGCGGTCAACCGCTGGTGGTTTCCGGTGCTGATGATGTTCGGCCCGCCCGATGCGGCGTCGACCAACAGCGCGCAGACGATGGCCTGGGGCATCAAGCGGATCTCCAACGACGATCTGCGCCAGAAATTCGTCGATGCGACCGTCGAGCAGGCCAAGGTCCTCGGCGTCACGCTGCCGGACCCGGGCCTGCGCTGGAACGAGGAACGCGGCCACTATGACTATAGCCCGCTGGACTGGGACGAGTTCTGGCGGGTCATCAACGGCGACGGCCCGTGCAACCGCGAACGGCTGGCGACGCGCGTCAAGGCGCACGAGGACGGCGCCTGGGTACGCGAGGCCGCGCTGGCCCACGCCGCCAAGGTGGCGCGGCGCGAGGCGGCCCAAGCCCGCGCAGCGGCCTGAGCCGAGCGCTCCAGCAAGCCGGCCGACAGGAGACCAGCAAGATGACGCAAAAGGAATGGCCGCTGTGGGAAGTATTCGTCCGCAGCAAGCAGGGCCTCGAACACAAGCATTGCGGCAGCCTGCATGCCGCCGACGCGCACCAGGCGCTGCGCATGGCGCGCGACGTCTATACGCGGCGGCAGGAAGGCGTGTCGATCTGGGTGGTGCCGTCGTCGGCGATCACCGCCAGCGTGCCCGACGAGAAGGCGGAGCTGTTCGACCCGATGGCCGACAAGATCTACCGGCATCCGACCTTCTATCAGCTGCCCGATGAAGTCAACCATATGTAACAAGGGCCGCGCATGACCGCCACGCTCAGTTCCCCCACGTCGCCGCTGCTGGCGAGCCTGCCGCTCTCGCGCACCGCCGGATGGCAGTACGTGCTGCGGCTCGCCGACAACGCGCTGATCCTCGGCCAGCGCAACGCCGAATGGTGCGGCCACGGCCCGGTGCTGGAAGAGGACATCGCGCTGGCCAATATCAGCCTGGACCTGATCGGCCAGGCGCGCCTGCTTTATGCGCGCGCCGGCGAACTGGAGGCCGAACTGACCGGCCGGGCCCGCCACGAGGACGACTACGCCTACTGGCGGGGCGAGCGCGAATTCCGCAACTGGACGCTGCTGGAGTTGCCGCACAGCGGGCCGCTGGCAGGGACTGCCTCGTCGGACCGGGATTACGCCGTCACCATCGTGCGCAACTTCCTGTACAGCGCGCTGATGGTCGAGCTGTGGGGCGCACTCGAAGCCAGCCGCGATGCCGGCCTGGCGGCGATCGCGTCGAAGTCGATCAAGGAAGCGCGCTACCACCTGCACCACGGCGCCGACTGGCTGGTGCGGCTGGGCGACGGCACGGAGGAATCGCACGCGCGCACCCAGCGCGCGCTGGACCATCTGCTGCCCTATATGAACGAATGCTTCGCGGCGGATCCGGTCGAGCAGCAAGCGGCAGCGCAGGGCATCGCGGTGCCGACGGCGGAGTTGCGGCCCGCCTGGCAGGCCACCGTCGAGCAGACCGTCGCGGAGGCCACGCTGACGCTGCCCGCCGCCACCGCCTTCGTGTCGACCGGCAAGCAGGGCCTGCACTCCGAGCATATGAGCTATCTGCTGGCGCAGATGCAGAGCCTGGCCCGCGCCCATCCCGGCGCGCACTGGTAACGCCGGACGCCGCGCGCATCGAGACCAAACCCCATGCCAGCCACGCTGACCCACTCCGATACCCGCGTGCATGCGCCGTACGCCGATGCCGACGCGCCGGCGCACGCCGCCCGCGTGGCCCGCGCGTGGACGGTGCTCGAAGCCGTGCCCGATCCCGAGATCCCCGTGGTGTCGATCCGCGACCTGGGCATCCTGCGCGAGGTGGCGGTGGCCGATGACGGCGCGCTAGAGATCGTGATCACGCCGACCTATTCAGGCTGCCCCGCGATGGCGGAGATCGCCGAGGACATCGGCCGCGCGCTCGACCGGGCGGAGCTGGGCCCGTGGAAGATCCGCACCGTGCTGGCGCCGGCGTGGACCACCGACTGGATCACCGCCGAGGGCCGCGACAAGCTGCGCGCCTACGGCATCGCGCCGCCGGCGCGCTGCGCCGACCACGGCGTGCAGGCCCGGCCGCTGCGCTTCGTGCCGCGCCACCGCGCCACGGGCGGCCGGGCTGCGGATCACGTGGCCTGCCCGCGCTGCGGCAGCGCAGACACGGAGCCGCTGTCGCAGTTCGGCTCGACCGCCTGCAAGGCGCTGTACCGCTGCCGCGCCTGCCGCGAACCGTTCGACTACTTCAAACCGTACTAGCCACTGGACCCAGGCGGGCCGTCCCGCTTGCGCCGCGGCCCACTGTCCCTCGCCGCCATGACCCCTCAGTTCCATCCGCTGCGCGTGGCGCAGGTCCGCCCCGAAACCGCCGACACCGTGTCGGTCGCCTTCGAGGTCCCGCTCGAACTGCGCGACGCCTACCGCTTCAAGCAGGGCCAGTTCCTGACGCTGCGCACGTCGATCGACGGCGAGCAGGTGCGGCGCTCGTACTCGATCTGCTGCGGCGTACAAGACTACGACGAACGCGGCGAGCTACGCGTCGCGGTCAAGCGGGTCGACGACGGGCTGTTCTCGAACTTCCTGCACGACGCGGTGGTGCCGGGCCACACGATCGACGTGATGACGCCGGACGGCCGCTTCCATGTCCCGCTCGACCCCGACGCGGCGCGCCACTACGTGGCCTTCGCCGCCGGCAGCGGCATCACGCCGGTGATGTCGCTGATCCGCACGACGCTGGCGGTCGAGCCGAACAGCCGCTTCACGCTGGTCTACGGCAACCGCAATGTCGACAGCATCATCTTCGCCGAGGCACTGGACGACCTGAAGAACCAGTATCTGTCGCGCCTGACGCTGTACCACGTGCTGTCGCGCCAGCCGCAGGAGGTCGACCTGCTGCACGGCCGGCTGGACCGCGCGCGAGTGAAGGCCTTCCTCGAGACGCTGATCCCGGTCGAAGACATCGACGCGGCCTTCGTCTGCGGACCGGCCTCGATGATCGACGACGTCGAGGCCGCGCTGAAGGAAGGCGGCCTGGACCCGCACAAGATCCACGCCGAGCGCTTCGGCGTGCCGCTGGCCCAGCCGCGCCGCCAGCCCGTCAAGGTGACCACCGACGAGGCCGGCACCGCGCAGCTGGTGGTGGTGCTCGACGGCAAGCAGCACGCGATGCGCATCCCGCTGCAGGACGCCAACGTGCTGGACACCGCGCTGGCAGCCGGTCTGGACCTGCCCTATGCCTGCAAGGGCGGGGTCTGCTGCACCTGCCGCGCCAAGGTGCTGGAGGGCAAGGTCGAGATGGAGAAGAACTACACGCTCGAGCCGTGGGAGATGGACAAGGGCTTCGTGCTGACCTGCCAGGCACGGCCGCTGACCGAGCGCGTGGTGGTCAGCTACGACGAGCGATAGGCCGATCGCGATGGCGTCCGGTTGGCGCCGCGCTGCGCGCGAGCGCACGCACCGCCGCCGTCCCCCAGCGATGCATGGTTAAAATGGCCGCTGCCTGAAATCGGACATTCGATCGGACACCCGACCGGACGGCCGCGCGCCGCTGGCCCGGATACCGCGCCAGTCCTGGCCGCCGGGCAGGCGCGGTGCTGTTGAGCCGTCTTCTCCATATACAATCACGGCCATGCAATACATCCACGTCGTCAACGGTGACATGGCGGGCAACACGCTGCGCCAGGCGCTGGCGCAAGCCGCCCGTCCGGACCCCGTCGTCGTGCTGCGCGACGACCTGGCCGTCGGCCCGATCGCCGACGTGGACAGCAGCGGCCTGATCCGCTCCGGCTTCTGGCAGCGCGTGGCCCCGCACAGCGAGATCGACTTCGCCGCCGAGATGCGCCAGGCGCTGGACCAGCTGCAGGGCCTGCGCCAGAGCGAGCCCGAGGTCGCGATCTGGCACGGCCAGAGCGCCTCCGACCAGCTGATGCTGCGCCGGGTCGTGTTCCACCTGTACCAGAGCCCGCAGCGGATCAACGAGGTCGCGATGGACAGCCGCGAGCTCGACGGCACCACCCAGGGCAATCTGACCGCGATCGGCATGTATCCGGCCGCCCGGCTGGCGCGCCGCTTCTCCACCATCGCGCCGGTCTCGGTGCTGCGCCTGGGCCGGCTCGGCTACGAGTGGCAGCAGAACGTCAAGGAAAACGCCGACGTGCGGCTGTGGAAGGGCAATACGCTGGTGCCCGCGGCCTACCACACGGTCGACGAGGTGATCCTGGAGCGCGCGCCGCTCGAATGGACGCCCGCGGCCCAGGTGGTCGGCAGCGTGATGGGCGCGATCGAAGGGCTGCTGGCCAGCGACTGGTTCGTGTTCTGGCGCTGCCGCGAACTGATCGGCGCCGGCCAGATGGTGCTGCGGGGCAATGCCGATTCGCTGCAAAGCTGCGAGCTGCGGCGCAATCTGACGGCCGATTCCTGATGGCCCGTACCAAGGCGCCCGACTTCGAGGCCCAACGCGAACAGATCCTCGAGCTGGCCGCGGCGGCGTTTGCCGCCAGCAGCTATCCGAGCACGTCGATGGCCGACCTCGCCGCGGCCTGCGGCACCTCGAAGGCGCGGCTGTACCACTACTACGAGAGCAAGGAAGCGATCCTGTTCGACCTGCTCGACCGCTACACGCGCCGGCTGATGCTGATCGTCACCGAGGTCGAGGCCGAGGCCGAGCGCCAGGGCCACAGCGAACGCGACAGCTTCGCCAACCTGATCCGTGCCTTCCTGGCCGAGTACGAGACCTCGCAGACGCGGCATATCGCGCTGATCAACGACGTCAAGTTCCTCGCGCCCGAGCAGCGCGACATCATCCTGAAGCGCGAGCGCGATGTGGTCGCGGCGTTCTCGCGCCAGTTGCGGCGCGCCTATCCGGAGCGGGTCACGCGCGAGAACCAGACCGCGCTGACGATGACGGTGTTCGGCATGATCAACTGGACCTTCACCTGGCTCAAGCCGGGCGGCAAGCTGTCCTATGCGGACTTCGCCGAGATGGTGATCGA
Organism: Cupriavidus sp. UGS-1; assembly: GCF_021213615.1. NCBI lineage: Bacteria > Pseudomonadati > Pseudomonadota > Betaproteobacteria > Burkholderiales > Burkholderiaceae > Cupriavidus > Cupriavidus sp. UGS-1. The sequence continues at coordinate 10,383 of NZ_JAJQJF010000032.1, forward strand.
GCTGCTGGCGGGCGGGCTGCCCGGACACGGGCGCGCCTGACATCGCGGCATTGCCGCGATAGAATGCCGCCTGCGCCGGGGACGACCCCGCGCCGCCGCGGAAAGCCTTCGAAACACGTTCGAACACCTTCGAATCCCTTCCATCCAGCGGCGCCCGACCAACCGGGGACGGCCCCGATGCCTCGACACCATCGCAGCCCATCATGCCCTGGATCTACGTTCTGCTCGCCGGCCTCACCGAAATCGCCTGGGCCACCGGCCTCAAATACTCCGAAGGTTTCTCCCGCCTGTGGCCATCGGCCTTCACCATCGTGACGATGGTGGTCAGTTTCTGGCTGCTGTCGCTCGCCATGCGCGCACTGCCGCTCGGCACCGCCTATGCGGTCTGGACCGGCATCGGCGCGGTCGGCTCGTTCGCGGTCGGCATCCTGCTGTTCGGCGAATCGGCCAGCTTCTGGCGGCTGTTCAGTGCCGGCCTGGTGCTGGCCGGCATCGTCGGCCTCAAGCTGTCGTCGTAACCAGGGCCGCAACCGGGGCGGCGGCGCGCGGCGCCCCGGTGCCGGATCACCACCGGATCACGACCACTCGGCCTCCTCCCGCCGGCGCCGCTGCTCGCGGTCCTGCCTGAACATCTCCTCGAGCTCGTCGCGCGCCTGCCGCGCCAGCGACACCATCGTCTTCTGATCGGTGTAGTGCGGGTAGAAGCGGTCGATCGCGGCGATGTTGTGGCGGCGGAATTTCATCGCCGCCGCGCGGGCCTCGGCCGGGTCCAGCCCCAGGCCTTCGAGCACGCGCCGGCCCAGCATCAACGAGCCCTCGAACATCTCGCGCTCGAACAGTTCGACGCCGCGGTCCTTCAGCAGGTAGACGTGCGACACATGGCGGGCGCGCGCGTAGATCCGCAGATGCGGAAAGCGCTGACGCACGCGGTCGATCAGCGCCAGGCTCTCGTCCATGCCGTCGACGGCGACCACCAGAATCTTCGCCTTCGCCGCGCCCGCGGCTTCGAGCAGGTCCATCCGCGTGGCATCGCCATAGAAGACCTTGAAGCCGAACTGGCGCAGGAAATCGATCTGATCGGGGTCGTGGTCGAGCACCGTCACGCCGATGCCCTGCGCATACAGCAGGCGGCCGACAATCTGGCCGAAGCGGCCGAAGCCGGCGATCAGCACCGGGTTGTCCTGCGGCTCGATGGTGTCGTCCGCCCGCTGGCGCAGCTTGCCGGCCCGTGGCGCGACGATCTGGTCGTAGGCCAGCAGCAGCAACGGCGTGGTCACCATCGATAGCGCCACCACCAGCACCAGCAGCGCGGCGATGTCCGCCGGCAGCAGCCCGGCCGCGCGCGCCACGCCGAACACGACGAAGGCGAACTCGCCGGCCTGCGAGATCAGCAGCGCGAACAGCAGCCGCTGGCCGCGCGCGATCTCGAAGCGCGGCGCCAGCAGCCGCAGCACCAGCACCTTGGCGCCGACCACGGCGGCGACCAGCCCCAGCACCTGCCACGGCTGCTGCGCCATCACGCCGAAGTCGATCGACATGCCGACCGCCATGAAGAACAGCCCCAGCAGCAAGCCCTTGAACGGCTCGATGTCGGCCTCGAGCGCGTGGCGGTATTCCGAATCGGCCAGCAGCACGCCGGCGAGAAAGGTGCCGAGCGCCATCGACATGCCGACCGCTTCCATCATCGCGGCGATGCCGACCACCAGCAGCAGCGCGAACGCGGTGAACATCTCGCGCATGCCGGTGCGGGCGATGAAGCGCAGCGCCGGACGGACCAGATAGCGGCCGCCGACCACCACCGCGGCGATCACCGCCACCGCCTTGACGGCACCGATCCAGGCCTGGCCGTCGGCGGGCTGGGGGCCGTCCAGCGTCAGCATCGGCAGCAGCGCGATCATCGGGATCGCGGCGATGTCCTGGAACAGCAGAATGCCGAAGCTTGCCTTGCCGGCCGGCGTGGCGAACAGATTGCGCTCGCCGAGCGTCGCCAGCGCGATCGCGGTCGACGACAGCGCCAGCCCGAGGCCGGCTACCAGCGCGACCTGCCAGCTGGCGCCGAAGGCCGCGGCCAGCGCGCCGATCAGCAGCGCGCAGCCGGCCATCTGCAGCGCGCCATAGCCGAAGATGGTCTGGCGCAGCGCCCACAGCTTGCTGGGCGCCAGCTCCAGGCCGATCACGAACAGCATCAGCACGACGCCGAATTCGGAAAAGCTCAGGATCGATTCGACGTCGGTGACCACCCGCAGCGCCCACGGCCCGATCGCCGCGCCCGCGAGCAGATAGCCAAGCACCGCGCCCAGCCCGAAACGGCGCGCCAGCGGCACGGCGACCACCGCGGCGACCAGAAACACCAGCACCACGCGCAACGCATCATGCGGATTCATGCGAGCTCCAGCCTGGCGGCGGTGCTCGCCGCGTTTGCCGAATCGCCGGCGCCGCCATGGCCGAGCGCGGCCATGACCTCCGCGATCACGCGCTGCACGCCGGACTTGTCCAGCCGGTACGCGTCGTGAATCGCGATCGGGGCGCGCCACGTCATGCCGCATTCCAGCGCCATCTGCTCCAGCGGCAACAGGAACGAGGCCAGCGGATGCCGATGCACGCCTTCCGGTGAATAGCCCTCGTCGGTCCCACGCGTGCTGGCCACCACCAGGCAGGACTTGCCGCGCAGCGCGGTGCCGCCCGGGCCGTGGGCCCAGCCGCGTTCGAGCACCTCGTCCATCCACAGCTTCAGCAGCGGCGGGACGCTGAACCAGAACATCGGAAATTGCAGCACCACGGTGTCGGCGCACGACAGCGCGCGCTGCTCGGCGACCACATCGATGTCGTAATCGGGATAACGCGCGTAGAGATCCCGTACGTCGACATCGGGTAGCGCGGCGAGCGCGTCGGCCAGCGGCCGGTTCACATGCGAGCGGCGGGCGCGCGCATTGGCATAGATCACAACGATGGGTCGGGCGGGCATGATGTGAAGCAGACCTTACTTATACCGAGGCGGCCGCGTCGCGTAGAACGGTGCAGCACGCTGCGGCGTTGCAACATTTCCACACCACGCGGCTGCTGAATCGGCAAGCAAGTGATTGATTTTTAATGGATTGCGAGAATACAAGGGGGCAAGGGCGCGCTCTGCGACGCACCATGCTTACGTCAAACTGACAAATGCACTACAATACTTTTCGCGTTGCAGCAAGATAGGATTTGCCCCATCCATTAGGAAATCGCATTCGGATGGTCTACTTTGACAAGTCTGCTTGCCGCGATGTGACGTTTATACCCTGAATCGCCCAAGGAACAGAAAGTGAATCCGCTCGAACTGAGCAAGGCCGTCGGTGCCCTGACCGACGAAGATCTTCGCAAAGCAGCCGCTGCCTCGCAGGCCGCCCAGCGTCCGACCATTCTGGTGCGCGAACTGGCAGCCCAGCATCGCTCGCGCCTGCTGAAGCATTTTCTCGCGCTCGGCGAGGAGGATCGCCTGCTCCGCTTCGGCCAGTCGGTGGGCGACCATGTGATCGAGGCCTATGTCGACAGCATCGACTTCGACCACGACACGGTGTTCGGCGTCTACGACGAACATATCGAGCTGGTCGGCGTCGGCCACTTCGCCAATCTGCGCGACAACGCCCAGGGCCGCGTGGCCGAGTTCGGCGTGTCGGTGTCGCAGAGCGCGCGCGGGCGCGGCATCGGCAGCGCGCTGTTCGAGCGCGCCGCGATCCACGGCCGCAACACGAATGTGCGCACGCTGTACATGCACTGCCTGTCGCGCAACGCCGCGATGATGCATATCGCCAAGAAGGCCGGCATGAAGGTCCAGTACGCGTACGGCGAGGCCGATGCCTATCTGGAACTGCCGCCGGCGGACACCGTCAGCCGCCTGACCGAGGCGATCGACGAACAGGTCGCGGACCTGGACTATGTGGTGCGCCGCAATCTGCGCGACGCACGGCGCTTCGGCCAGCGCTTCTGGCGCTCGATCATGCCGCAGAAGAGCACGGCCTGATTGGCATCGACATCGGTCCACAGCAAAACGGCGCGCCGACTGGCGCGCCGTTTTTCGTTGGGCCCCTGCTCCGGGCCCAAGGCTCAGCCGCCGATCACCGGCAGCGCCGTGGTGTCCTTGATCGATTCGAGCGCGAAGCTCGAACGCACGTCGATCACCGCCGGATGGGCCAGCAGCTGGTCCTTCATGAAGCGGGCAAAGTGGTCCATGTCCTCGACGTAGACCTTCAGCAGCAGGTCCATCTCGCCGGTCATCGCATGGCAGGCGGCGACCTCGGGCCAGATCGCGATGGCCGCGCGGAACAGGTCCAGCGGGGCCTTGCCCTTGGGCGCCCCACCGTGCTTCTCCAGGCGGACGTTGATATAGGCCAGCAGGCCCAGCCCGATCTTGCCCGGCTCCAGCAGCGCCGCGTACTGCCGGATCACGCCGATTTCCTCGAGCCGGCGGATGCGCCGCAGGCACGGGCTCGGCGACAGGCTGACGCGCTCCGCGACTTCGAGATTGGTCAACCGCCCGTTGGTCTGCAGCACCTCGAGTATCTTGCGGTCGATCTTGTCCAGCTCCACCTTGCTCACGATATTGTTGCTCCGCAATAAGACAGTCAGCAATTTTTTTGCGCAAATTTAGCAAGACAGGCACAAGGTTGCAATTTATTGTGCGTTGACGTGTCGTATCGCGGCGCCAACGGCAAAGACAAAGCGCGCGGCCCTTCCGGACCGCGCGCTTTTCCATTGCCTATTGCCGCTGTATCGGCCTCACCGCGTTGCCGCGGGACGCCGGGCAGTCACCGCTCAACCGCCCTCGGTCGACGGCACCGCCGGGTTGTTCGGCTGCGTCGGCGGCGTGCCGGTGTTGCCCGGGGTGCCCGGCTGACCCTTGATGCCGTGGTGGTGGCGCTGCATCCGCTCCATCCGCTGCATATGGACCTGGCGCATGCCGGCGCCGATTTCGTCGCGCGTCAGCTTGCCGTCCTTGTTGGCATCGAGACGGTCGTAATGGCCCGCCATGCGCGGCATGCCGGCCTCGGCTTCCTGCTTGCTCAGCGCGCCGTCGCCGTCCTTGTCGGCGGCCTTGAAGCGCGCGTCGAAGCGCTCGCGCATCTGCTGGCGGTGCTGCGCGTGCTGGGCCTTGTGGTAGGCGCGCATTTCATCCTTGTCGATCTTGCCGTCCTTGTTGGCATCGACGCGGGCGAACATCGCGTCGGCCTCGGCCTTCGAGATGGCGCCGTCGCGGTCGGTATCGGCCGCGCGCAGCGACATGCCGCCGTGATGGCCGTGGTGGCCGTGGTGGCGATGCTGACGGTGGTGATGGCCGTCGGCACGGTGACCCTTGTGTGCCGGCCCGGCTTCGGCCGCGGAGGCCGCGGCTTGCGGCACGCCCTGGGTGGCGGGGGCCTGCGCCTGGGTCTGCGCGATCGCGCTGCCCCCGATCGCCAGGAACACCGCCGAAGCGGCCAGCAACTGGTGAACAGGGCGCGGCTTGATGGTGTTTCGTGACATGTCTGTTTTCCTTGTTTCGGTCGACTGGTCGGATTGACCATGTACCGATTAGAACGCAGACGATGGCGGGAAGTTGGCCGGATTAATAGGATGTTACGCGGCTCACAGAATCGGCCCGGGGCTGTAAACGGCCGCAATACCGGAGCAATACAGCGCGGTACGAACGCGATACAGAAGCACGGGATACCGCTTCTTCGCGTCGCTCTTCGCCCGTTCAGCCCTTGGACATCATCGCCGCGTCGTCGCCCTGGTTCATACCGGGATTCATGCCGGGATTTATGCCCGGATTCACCGCGGGGTTCATGCCCGGATTGATGCCGGGGTTGGTGCCGGGATTCACCTGCGGCGGCGGGACCTGCCCCGCCATGCCGGGATTCGGCGCCATTGCGGGCGGCGGCTGATACGCCGGCGGAGCGACTGCGGCAGGTGGGGCGGGAGGTGGAGCGGAAGGTGCGGCGGGCACCGGCTGCGTGGCCGGCGTCGACAGCGGCGCCGCCGCGCCCGATGGCGGGGTGGCCAACGGCGCCGGCGTGGCGCGCGGCGGCGTGCCACGCGCCGCCAGCGGCCGGGCCGGCAACGCGATGGTCTGGCGCGCGCCATTGCGTTCGATCACGACCGCGCGGTCACGGATCTCGACCAGCCGGATCTGCGGCGATAGCGCAGCCCCGGCGCGCAGCGCCTTCGGCGGACCGTTGTCGATCGACACCACCGCCGCTCCGCCGCCGGCCGGGTCGGCGATCACGCCGAGCAGCTGCACATCGCGTACGCCGGCCTGCGGACTGCCGCCGAACAGCGTGGCGATGGCGCCGGTCTCGACCGCCTCGGTCTGCGCGACCCGGGCGGTCTTCGGCACGGGGATCGTATCCATCGCGCTGAACGTCAGCGCCCACCGCGTCGCCAGCGCGCACAGCGCGACGAACAGCAGTAGCGTGGCGACACGGGGCAGCCAGGCGGCGCCGGCATCGAAGCGGAAAGCGGATGGCAGGGACAGTGGCACGAGATCGCGTCGGGCGGTCCGTCACGGGCCGCCGCAGGTTGTCGATGGCGGCAAGCGTAACAGAGCGCCATGGCGATTGTCTTGCGGCCGGCATGACGGCGGCCCACGCGCAAGGACGGCGGCGATGTCGGTGCCTGTCCGGTACCGAGGCGTCACAAGCCGCGGGTATACTGGGCGACCATCCCACCGGTGCGCGACGCGGTCGCGGCGCCGGCTTCGACTCCGTCGACAACCTAGGCCTGAAAACCCGATGCGCAGAAACACTCCGTCCCGCTCCGCCCTCGTCCGAACCAGCCAATCCGGCGCCGCCCGCCTGCGCCGCCGCCGTGCCGGCTTCACGCTGATCGAGATCATGGTGGTGATCGTGATTCTTGGCGTGCTGGCGGCACTGGTCGTGCCGAAGATCATGAGCCGCCCGGACGAAGCGCGCATCGTCGCGGCCCGCCAGGACATCTCGTCGATCATGCAGGCGCTGAAGCTGTACCGCCTGGACAACAGCCGCTATCCGACCACCGAGCAGGGACTGGCGGCGCTGGTCACCCGGCCGACCACCGAGCCGATCCCCAACAACTGGAAGGGCGGCGGCTATCTGGAAAAGCTGCCGCGCGATCCCTGGGGCCAGCCGTACCAGTACCTGAACCCCGGCGTGCGCGGCGAGATCGACGTGTTCAGCTTCGGTGCCGACGGCCAGGCCGGCGGCAACGGCAACGACGCCGATATCGGCAACTGGGACTAAGCGTCCCGCCGCAGGCCGACGCCCGTCTTCATCATGGCCACCGGCCCGCACCGCCCACAACACCCTCGGCGCCCTCACCGCGCCCGTTGCACGCGGCTGCCGCACAGGCGGCCGCGCGGCTTCACGCTGATCGAACTGCTGGTCGTGATGGTGCTGGCCGGCATCGTGGTGGCGATGGTGGCGATCAACGCCACGCCCAATGAGCGCGGCCGCGTTCTCGACGACGGCCAGAAGGTGGCTCGCCTGTTCGAGCTCGCGCAGGAAGAGGCGCAGCTGCGCGCCCGGCCGCTGGCCTGGGAGGCCGACCCGCAGGGCTGGCGCTTTCTGGAGGCCACGCCTTCGGGCTGGATGCCGCTGCTCGACGATGTGTTCGCGCCGGGCCAGTGGCGGCTGCCGCTGGACCAGGTCGCGGTGACCGCCGGCGCCGCCGGTCAGGCCGGCGCGCGGCTGGTGTTCGGCCGCGAATGGATCGATGCGCCGCGGCAGCTGGTGCTGGTACGCGGCAACATCCGCGTCGAGGTAACCGGCGACGGCACCGGCCGCTATTTCGCCAGCGCGCAATGACTCCGCCCCGCTCCATCCGCCGCGCCCGCGCTGCTCGCGCAGCAACGCCGAGCCGCCGGCGCGGCTTCACGCTGATCGAGGTACTCGTCGCGCTGACGATCCTGGCGGTCGCGCTGACCGCCGCGATGCGGGCAATGGGCTCGATGATCGAGGCCGGCGGCTCGCTGCAGCAACGCATGCTGGCCGGCTGGAGCGCCGACAACCAGTTGGTCGCGCTGCGCCTGACCAAGACCTGGCCCGAACCCGGCACGCGGGGGGCGCCATGCCCGCAGGGCGGTATCGCGCTCTATTGCGAGCAGACCGTCGCGCCGACCCCGAATCCCGCCTTCCGCCGCGTCGAGATCGCGGTCTATCCGTCCGCCGAGGACCGCTCGGTCAGGCTCGCCTGGCTGGTCACCATCGTTCCCAATGAAACGCGCAACCTGCTCTGAGGCGCGTGGCTTCACGCTGATCGAGATGCTGGTCGCCATCACGCTGCTGGCGGTGATGGCGGTGATGGGCTGGCGCGGCCTGGACGCGATGACGCGCGGCCGCGAGCGCCTGGTCGACCATGACCAGCGGCTCGACGCGCTGAAGCTGCTGTACGGGCAGTTCCAGACCGATTGCGAGAACCTGGCACGCCCCGAGGCGCTGCAGCAAAGCCCGGTCGAGCTCGAGGACGGCCGGCTGCTGCTGGTGCGCGATCGCCGCGAGCCGGGACTGCCCGGCGCGTGGCAGGTGGTGGCCTACCGCGTCGAGAACGGCGCCGTGGTGCGCGCCGCCTCGCCGCCGCTGGACAACCGCCAGGGGGTGCAGGCGGCGCTGATC
>NZ_JAJQJF010000033.1:0-17267 GCF_021213615.1 Cupriavidus sp. UGS-1
GCCGGCCAGGTCGCCGGCACCGGCAAGGATGGCCGCATCACCAAGGGCGACGTGCTCGCCGCCGGTTCGGCGCCCGCCGCCAAGGCCGCCCCGGCCCCGGCTGCCAAGCCGGCGCTGCAGCAGGTCTCCGCACCGGTCGACTTCGCCGCGCTGGGCGATCGTCCGGAAGAGCGCGTGCCGATGAGCCGCCTGCGCGCCCGTATCGCCGAGCGTCTGCTGCAATCGCAACAGACCAACGCCATCCTCACCACCTTCAACGAAGTCAACATGAAGCCGGTGATGGATCTGCGCAACAAGTACAAGGACCGCTTCGAGAAGGAACACGGCGTCAAGCTGGGCTTCATGTCCTTCTTCGTCAAGGCGGCCGTGCATGCGCTGAAGAAGTACCCGATCATCAACGCCTCGGTCGACGGCAACGACATCGTCTACCACGGCTACTTCGACATCGGCATCGCGGTCGGTTCGCCGCGCGGCCTGGTGGTGCCGATCCTGCGCAATGCCGACCAGATGAGCCTGGCCGACATCGAGAAGAAGATCGCCGAGTTCGGCGCCAAGGCCCGTGACGGCAAGCTGTCGCTGGACGAGCTGTCGGGCGGTACCTTCTCGATCTCGAACGGCGGCGTGTTCGGCTCGATGCTGTCGACCCCGATCATCAACCCGCCGCAATCGGCGATCCTGGGCGTGCACGCGACCAAGGACCGCGCCGTGGTCGAGGACGGCCAGATCGTGATCCGTCCGATGAACTACCTGGCGATGTCCTACGACCACCGCATCATCGACGGCCGCGAAGCCGTGCTGGGCCTGGTGGCGATGAAGGAAGCGCTGGAAGATCCGGCCCGCCTGCTGCTGGACCTGTAATCGCAGCACCCGCCGCGGTCTCCCTGGCGGAGACCGCGCGCCGCTTGGGGCGAGCCCGGCGGCCAACCGAATGCAACACCATGCCGCGCGCCGGCCCCGACCCGAGTCGGGCAGGGCGCGCCGACGCAACGAGGAATTCCCATGAGCAAACAATTCGACGTGCTGGTGATCGGCGCGGGCCCCGGCGGCTATATCGCCGCGATCCGCGCGGGCCAGCTTGGCCTGAACGTCGCCTGCTGCGAAGGCAATCCGTACGACGATCCGAAGGGCGAAGCGCGCCTGGGCGGCACCTGCCTGAACGTCGGCTGCATCCCGTCGAAGGCGATGCTGGCCTCGTCCGAAGAGTACGAGAACGTGCAGCACCACCTGGCCGACCATGGCATCACCGTGGGCGACGTCAAGGTCGATATCGCCAAGATGCTCAAGCGCAAGGACGATATCGTCGGCAAGATGACCAAGGGCATCGAGTTCCTGTTCCGCAAGAACAAGGTCACGCTGTTCAAGGGTTTCGGCAAGTTCGTCGGCAAGAACGCCGACGGCTTCCAGGTCGAGATCGCCGGCAAGGCCGGCACCGAGACCATCACCGCGAAGCAGGTGATCATCGCCACCGGTTCGAAGGCCCGCCATCTGCCCGGCATTCCCGTCGACAACAAGCTGGTCAACGATAACGAGGGCGCGCTCAAGTTCGCCGAGGTGCCGAAGAAGCTGGGCGTGATCGGCGCCGGCGTGATCGGCCTGGAGCTGGGCTCGGTGTGGCGCCGTCTCGGTGCCGACGTGACCGTGCTGGAAGCGCTGCCGGCGTTCCTGGGTGCCGCCGACGAAGGCGTCGCCAAGGAAGCGCAGAAGCTGCTGACCAAGCAGGGCCTGAAGTTCAGCCTGGGCGTCAAGGTCAATGAGGTCAAGACCGGCGACAACAACGTCACCGTGAGCTACACCGACAAGGACGGCAACGCGCAGACGCTGGAAGTCGATCGCCTGATCGTGTCGGTCGGCCGCGTGCCGAATACCGACAACCTGGGCCTCGACGCGATCGGCCTGGCTGCCGACGAGCGCGGCTTCATTCCGGTCGACGACCACTGCGCGACCTCGGTGCCGGGCCTGTGGGCGATCGGCGACGTGGTGCGCGGCCCGATGCTGGCGCACAAGGCCGAGGACGAAGGCGTGGCCGTGGCCGAGCGCATCGCCGGCCAGAAGCCGCACATCGACTACAACTGCATTCCGTGGGTGATCTACACCTACCCGGAAATCGCCTGGGTCGGCAAGACCGAGCAGCAGCTCAAGGCCGAGGGGCGCGAGTACAAGTCGGGCCAGTTCCCGTTCGTGGCCAACGGCCGCGCGCTGGGCATGGGCGCCTCGGACGGCTTCGTCAAGATGCTGGCCGATGCCAAGACCGACGAGATCCTGGGCGTGCACGTGGTCGCGGCCAATGCGTCGGACCTGATCGCCGAAGCCGTGGTGGCGATGGAGTTCAAGGCCGCCAGCGAGGATATCGGCCGCGTGTGCCACCCGCACCCGTCGATGTCCGAGGTGATGCGCGAAGCCGCGCTCGCGGTGGACAAGCGTCAGCTCAATATGTAAGTCCGGTGTCGCCTTCGCCGGCTCGCCGATTGCGGTGGCCGACGCTCTGGCGACAACCTGCTCCCTCTCCCGCTTGCTGATCGCGGGAGCGAGGGCGCTGGCGACAATCTGCTCCCTCTCCCGCTTGCGGGAGAGGGTTGGGGAGAGGGCAGGGGCGCTTGCAAGGGCGCTGCCGGTCGATCGGCCGCTGCTCTCCCTCTCCCCCGGCCCGTCTCCCGCAAGCGGGAGACGGGAGTCTCGCGGTGCGACGGCGTACGCCATGCGTTCGGGGCCGCCGATGCTCCGCTACCACTCCTTCCCCCAATGAACGTCACCGAGTACTACCACCACGAACTGCAGCAGCGCGGCTATCGGTCCGACGAGGCGCAGTTGCGCGCGGTGGCGCGGCTGCAGCAGTGCTACGACGAATGGGTCGCCTACAAGCAGCGGCGCAACAATGCGCTGAAGAAGCTGCTGATCCGGCCCGAGGTACCCAAGGGCGTCTATCTGTGGGGTGGCGTGGGGCGCGGCAAGTCGTTCCTGATGGACAGCTTCTACCACTGCGTGCCGGTGGTCAGGAAGACCCGCCTGCATTTCCACGAGTTCATGCGCGAGGTGCACCGCCAGCTCGAGGAACTGCGCGGCCGGCCCGATCCGCTGGACGAGCTGGCCAAACGGATCGCCCGCAAGTACCGGCTGATCTGTTTCGATGAATTCCATGTCAGCGATGTCGCCGACGCGATGATCCTCCATCGGCTGCTCGAGCAGATGTTCGAGAATGGCGTGCAGTTCGTGATGACGTCGAACTACCGCCCGGACCTGCTGTATCCGGACGGCCTGCATCGCGACCGCATCCTGCCGGCGATCGCGCTGCTCGAGCGCAAGCTCGACGTGCTGAACGTCGATGCCGGCATCGATTACCGCAAGCGCACGCTGGAACAGGTGCAGGCCTATTACACGCCGCTGGACGCCAAGGCCAGCGCGGCGCTGCGGGATGCCTTCGCGGCGCTGGCCGGCATCGCCGACGAATCGCCGATCCTGCATATCGAAAAGCGCGAACTGCACGCGCTGCGCAAGGCCAACGGCGTGGTCTGGTTCGACTTCGCCACGCTGTGCGGCGGCCCGCGTTCGCAGAACGACTATCTGGAGCTGGCCGAGCGCTTCCACACGGTGATCCTGTCGGACGTGCCGAAGATGACGCCGCGGATGTCGTCGGAGGCGCGCCGCTTCACCTGGCTGGTCGATGTGTTCTACGACCACAAGGTCAAGCTGCTGATGTCGGCCGAGGTGCCGCCCGACGAGCTCTATGTCGAAGGCCAGATGGCCAACGAATTCCATCGCACGGTGTCGCGCATCATCGAGATGCAGTCGCGCGAGTATCTCGAGGCGCCGCGGCGCACCGGCGCTACCGAGCTGGCCTGAACGGCCCCGGCACGCCGCAGCTCAGTCAGGGGCGCCGTTTGCGTGCGCCTTGACCGGGATCAAACCGCCGCCCGGCGGCGATCCCTAGAATCGATCGGACATCCAGGACCACGATGCCGATCGCTTTCGCTCCTTCTTCCCACGCCCAACCATCCGGGTCCGCCGTGCAGGCGGACGCCGCTACGGACGCCAACGCGGACGCCAACGCGGACGCCACCTCGTGCTTCCACTGCGGGCTGCCGGCCGGCGCCGCGCCGGACGTGCTGCGCGCGCAGGTCGGCGGGAGATCGCGCCGCTTCTGCTGCGCCGGCTGCCTGGCGCTGGCGCAGGCACTGGACCAGGCCGGTTTCGCACATCTGTATGCCGGCGAATTCCGCTTCGGCCGGCCGCTCGACGCGGCGGCACGGGCGCGGCTGGAGCCGGTCTGGCAGGCCTACGACACCGACGAGCTGCGCGCGCGCTTCGTGCGGCGGCTTGATGGCGCGGGTCAGGCGCGGGCGCAGGAACGACCGCAGCACCGCTTCGAAATCACGCTGGCGCCCGAGAACATCCGCTGCGCCGCCTGCGCCTGGCTGATCGAGCAGAAGCTGGCGCAGCTGCCCGGCGTCGAGTCGGCGGTCGCCAATCTGGCCACGCGCCGCGTGCTGGTGCGCTGGCGCGGCGGCGCGCTGACCGTCGCGGGGCTGCTCGGCGCGCTCGCCGATATCGGCTACACCGCGTGGCCGTTCGAGTTCTCCGCGGCGGACCGCCGGGACAGCGTGGCCGGGCGCGGGCTGCTGATGCGGCTGGCGGTGGCGATGCTCGGCATGATGCAGGTGATGATGTACGCGTGGCCCGTCTATACGCACGAGGGCACGATCGCCGCGACGCATCTGCGGCTGCTGCAATGGGCGAGCCTCGCGCTGACGCTGCCGGTGATCGTCTACAGCGCGGCGCCGATCTTTGCGGGCGCCTGGCGCAGCCTGCGCCAGCGCCATGTCGGCATGGATGTGCCGGTCGCGCTGGGCCTGGCGGCGGCGTTCGGCGCCAGCCTGCTTGCCACCGTGCGCGGCAGCGGCGAGGTCTACTACGACTCGGTGACGATGTTCGTCGCCTTGCTGCTGCTGGCACGCTATCTCGAATTGCGCGTGCGGCAGGCTTCGCGCAGCGGCGCCGAGATGCTGGCGCGGCAGCTGCCGGCCACCTGCGAGCAGTTATTGCCCGATGGCACGGAGCGCCGCGTGCCGGTCGCGCGGCTGTCCCCCGGCGACCGCGTGCGCGTGCGGGCCGGCGAGATCGTGCCGGCCGACGGCCAGATCGTCGAAGGGGGCAGCGATCTGGACGAGTCGATGCTGAGCGGCGAGAGCCGGCCGGTGCCGCGCGGGCCCGGGCAATCTGTGCTGGCCGGCTGCTACAACGCCAGCAGTCCGCTGGTGATCGAAGTGCGCCGCGTCGGAGCAAGCACGCGCCTGGCTGAAATCGTCGCGCTGCTAGAGCGTGCGCTGGCGGACAAGCCGCGCCTCGCGGTGATCGCCGATCGCGTGGCGGCGTGGTTCGTCGCGGCGCTGCTGCTCATTGCGCTGGCCGTGGGGCTGCTGTGGTGGACCATCGCCCCGGCGCGCGCGCTGATGGTGACCGTCGCGGTGCTGGTGGTCAGCTGCCCGTGCGCCCTGTCGCTGGCCACGCCCGCGGCGCTGGCGGCGGCCGGTGCGGCGCTGTCGCGGCGCGGCGTGCTGCTGACGCGCGGCCATGCGCTGGAAACGCTGGCCGATGTCACCGATGTCGTGCTGGACAAGACCGGCACGCTGACCGAGGGACGCTTCGCCGTCGCCAACGTGATTGCGCTCGGCGCCTTGGCGCAGTCCGAATGCCTGGCGCTGGCCGGCGCGCTGTGCCGCGGCGGGGAGCATCCGGTGGCGCGGGCGCTGGTCGCCGCGGCTGGGGACCGGACATTCGCACGACGATTGACGCGATTGCGCAACCATCCGGGACAGGGTGTGGAGGCGTTGCTCGACGGCCGCCCGATCCGGATCGGGCGGCGCGATTTCGTTGACGCGCTCGCGATGTGCGGCGACGACGATGATGACTCCGACAACGTCTCCGACAACGCCTCCAGCAACGCCTCCAGCAACGCGTCCGACAAGGCCGTCAAAAACAGTACGAACAACGCCGCCGGCGATCAGGCAGCTCTCGACGCGCTGCGCCACCATCTGCACGACGGCGCGTCGCCGGTGTGGTTGGGCGACCGGCACGGCCTGCTTGCCGTCTTCGTGCTGTCGGACACCGAGCGCGGGCAGGCGGCCGAGCTGCTGGCGCGCCTGCGCGCGCTGGGCTTGCGCTGTCATCTGATATCGGGCGACAGCCAGGCGACGGTGTGCTGGTGGGCCCGGCATTTCGGCATCGACGCCGCGCACGGGCGCGTCAGTCCCGAGGGCAAGCGCGACTACGTGGCGGCGCTGCAGCGCGACGGCGCCGTGGTGCTCGCGATCGGCGACGGCATCAACGATGGGCCGGTGCTGGCGCAGGCGCAGGTGTCGATCGCGCTGGGCAGCGGCGCGCCGCTCGCGCAGGTCGGTGCCGACGCGGTGCTGACCCACGACGGCATCGCCGACGTCGCCACCGCGCTGGCGATCGCGCGCCGCACGCGGGCGGTGATCCGGCAGAACCTCGGCTGGGCCTTCGCGTACAACGTGGTGGCCATTCCGCTGGCCGCGAGCGGCCACGTCACCGCATGGATGGCCGGCGTCGGCATGTCGCTGTCCTCGCTGCTGGTGGTCGCCAATGCCTGGCGCCTGCTGCGCGTGCCGAAGGGGCGCTAGCGATGGACGCGCTGTAATGGATACGCTGTTCCTGCTGGTGCCGATGAGCCTCGCGCTGGTCGTGCTGATCGCGGCCGCGTTGTGGTGGGCGCTGCGCGCCGGCCAATACGACGATCTCGAGCGGCCGGGGCAGGCGATCCTGCTCGACAACGACCGTCCCGATATGCCCCAAAACGCAGGCGGGCGCCGCGGCGCGGCCGCGCCGTAGCGATGGCCGTTGCGTGAATCACTACCGAGGTTCCCCGGGGCGCGGTGCATCTGCACGGCGCTTGATCCGGATCAAGGGCGCGCCGTCCGACCCCCTCTACATTGTCCCCATCGATTTCTAATCCATATCCATCCTTGGGGGTCTGAATGGATGTCACCGCCGCCGGCCTGACCGGCACGGCCACGCCCGCGCGCGCCGCCGACACCTTCAACTATCACGTCGTGAGGCAATTCGCCGTCATGACCGTGGTATGGGGCATCGTCGGCATGGCGGTCGGCGTGCTGCTTGCCGCGCAACTGATCTGGCCTGAACTCAATTTCGATACGCCGTGGCTGTCGTTCGGACGGCTGCGTCCGCTGCATACCAATGCGGTGATCTTCGCCTTCGGCGGCAGCGCGCTGTTCGCGACGTCGTACTACGTGGTGCAGCGGACCTGCCAGGCGCGCCTGTTCGCCGGGCCGCTGGCGGCGTTCACCTTCTGGGGCTGGCAAGCGGTGATCGTCGCCGCGGCGATCACGCTGCCGCTGGGCATCACGACCTCGAAGGAATACGCCGAGCTGGAATGGCCGATCGACCTGCTGATCACGGCGGTATGGGTCGCTTACGCGATCGTGTTCTTCGGCACCATCGCCCGCCGCAAGACCCGCCACATCTACGTGGCCAACTGGTTTTTCGGCGCCTACATCCTGACGATCGCGATCCTGCATGTCGTCAACAACATCGAGCTGCCGGCGTCGCTGTGGAAGTCGTATTCCGCCTATGCCGGCGTGCAGGACGCGATGGTGCAGTGGTGGTACGGCCATAACGCGGTCGGCTTCTTCCTGACCACCAGCTTCCTCGGCATGATGTACTACTTCATTCCGAAGCAGGCCGAGCGCCCGATCTACTCGTACCGGCTGTCGATCGTCCATTTCTGGGCGCTGAACTTCACCTATATGTGGGCCGGTCCCCACCATCTGCAATACACCGCGCTGCCCGACTGGGCGCAATCGCTGGGCATGGTGTTCTCGCTGATCCTGCTGGCGCCGTCTTGGGGCGGCATGATCAACGGGATCATGACGATGTCGGGGGCCTGGCACAAGCTGCGTACCGATCCGATCCTGAAGTTCCTGGTGGTGGCGCTGTCCTTCTACGGCATGGCGACCTTCGAGGGTTCGATGATGTCGATCAAGACGGTCAACGCGCTGTCGCACTACACCGACTGGACCATCGGCCACGTGCATTCGGGCGCGCTGGGCTGGGTCGCGATGATCACGATCGGCTCGCTGTACTACCTGGTGCCGCGGCTGTTCGGCCAGCAGAAGATGTACAGCACGCGCCTGATCGAATGGCACTTCTGGATCGCGACCATCGGCGTGGTGCTCTATATCGCCTCGATGTGGATCGCCGGCGTGATGGAAGGCCTGATGTGGCGCGCCACGCAGCCCGACGGCACGCTGACCTATGCCTTCGTCGAAGCGGTCAAGGCCAAGACGCCGTTCTACCTGATCCGTCTGCTGGGCGGCCTGTGCTTCCTCGCCGGCATGCTGGTGATGGCGTGGAACGTGGCGCGCACCATCGCCGGCCGCCGCGCCTTCGATGCGGTGATTCCGGCGAGTGCCAGTGCCGCGGCCGCCGTGGCCGCGACCGCCCCCGCAGCCTGAACGTCATCCGGATTCCATCATGTCCCAACAACGACGCTTCCTTTCGCACGAGACGCTGGAGAAGAACATCGGCTGGCTGATCCTGTGCACCATCGTGGTGGTCAGCATTGCCGGCTTCGTGCAGATCCTGCCGCTGTTCTTCCAGCATTCGACCACCCAGCCCGATCCGGGCATCGTCCCTTACTCGCCGCTGCGGCTGATGGGGCGCGACATCTATATCCGCGAGGGCTGCGTCGGCTGCCATTCGCAACAGGTGCGCACGCTGCAGGCCGAGGTCGAGCGCTACGGCCCTTACTCGACCGCGGGCGAGTCGGTCTACGACCATCCGTTCCTGTGGGGCTCCAAGCGGACCGGCCCCGATCTGGCGCGCGTCGGCGGCCGCTACTCGGACGACTGGCAGCGCATCCATCTGCGCAATCCGCGCGACGTCGTGCCCGAGTCGGTGATGCCTTCGTATCCGTGGCTGGCCAGGACGGCGCTGCCGACCGACGACATCCGCCAGCGCATGCGCACGCTGCGCACGCTCGGCGTGCCGTACAGCGAGGCCGACATCGAAACGGCGCCCGACGCGCTGAAGGGAAAGACCGAAGAGGACGCGCTGGTGGCCTATCTGCAGGGCCTCGGCACCAATCGGCGCGCCGTGGGCACGCCCAGCGCAGGGCAATGACCATGGCGACCTTGACCGCGTTTTCCACGCTGATCTTCCTCGTCGTCTTTATCGGCATCGTCTGCTGGGCGTGGTCCAGCGGCCGGCGCCACGCCAATCGGGAAGCCGCCTGGCTGCCGTTCGCGCTGCCCGACGAGGCCGGCAGCGACAAAACCAGCGACAACACCAGCGGCGGCGCCGCGCGTCCGCAGGCCATCGAGCAGGGACATTGATGTCATGAGCGACTTTATTTCGGATTTCTGGGGCTACTACATCGGCGCGATCGCGCTGGGCGGCATCGTCTGGTGCGTCTGGCTGCTGTTTTCGCAGACGCGCGTCGCCAAGGGAGCGGCCGCATCGAACGCGCCCGCGGGCGCCGATCACGGTGCACCGACGCAGGACACCGGCCACGTCTGGGACGGCGATCTGCGCGAGCTGAACAACCCGCTGCCCCGCTGGTGGATGTGGATGTTCCTGCTGAGCTGCCTGTTCGCACTCGGCTATCTGGTGCTGTATCCGGGCCTCGGCGCGTATCGCGGCATGCTCGGCTTCACCAGCCAGGGCGAGCTGGCGGCGCAGCGGCAGGCCGCGCTGCGCGGCCAGCAGGCGGTGTACGGCAAGTACATGGATCTGAAGATCGAACAGGTGGCCGCCGATCCCGAGGCGCGCGAGATCGGGCAGCGGCTGTTCCTGAACTACTGCGCGCAGTGCCATGGGTCCGATGCGCGCGGCAGCCGCGGCTTTCCCGACCTGACCGACCGCGACTGGCTCCATGGCGGCGATCCGGCCACGATCATGCACAGCATCGCCAAGGGCCGGCATGGCGTGATGCCGTCGTTCGCCGCCGTCATCGACGAGAAGGGCGCCGGCGATGTCGCGCAATACGTGCGATCGCTGGCGGGCCTGGCCTTCAACCCGATCCGCGCGGCACGCGGCGAGCCGTTGTTCAAGTCGACCTGCGTCGCCTGCCACGGTGGCGCCGGCAAGGGTAACCAGGCGCTCGGCGCGCCCAACCTGACCGACAAGGTCTGGCTGCACGGCAGCGCCGAGGCGAATATCGTCAAGGCGATCCTGCAGGGACACGACAACCGGATGCCCGCGCACGAGGACATCCTGACGCCCGAGCGCATCCGCATGCTGACCGCATACGTGTGGGGACTGTCGGCCGACAGCGGCACGATGCCGGCCGCGGGGCAATGATGGACACCGCTTGCGGCAACCGGTCTCGCATGCCGACTCATCCGGAGCAGCCATGAACGCGCCAGGCATCGACTCGGCCGAGGCCTCGCTGTACGAGGTCCGGCGCAAGATCTATCCGCGCGCCGTGAGCGGGGCGTTCGCCAACTGGCGCATCGCCATGGTGCTGGCCACGCAGCTGGTGTTCTACGGCACGCCGTGGCTGCAATGGAACGGCCGCCAGGCGGTGCTGTTCGACCTCGGCGCGCGCAAGTTCTATCTGTTCGGCCTGGTGCTGTGGCCGCAGGACGTGATCTACCTGGCGGTACTGCTGGTGATCTCGGCGCTGTCGCTGTTCCTGTTCACCGCGATCGCCGGACGGCTGTTCTGCGGCTATGCCTGTCCGCAGACGGTCTACACCGAGATCTTCCTGTGGATCGAGCGCAAGGTCGAGGGCGACCGCATCGCGCGCATCCGGCTCGACGGCGAACGCTGGAGCCCGCGCAAGCTGCGGCTGAAGGCGACCAAGCATCTGCTGTGGATCGCGATCGCGCTGTGGACGGGCTTTACCTTCGTCGGCTACTTCTCGCCGATCGACGCGCTGGGCCGTGCGGTGCTGGACCTGTCCACCGGGCCGTGGGAAACGTTCTGGATCGGCTTCTACGCGTTCGCCACCTGGGGCAACGCCGGCTTCATGCGCGAGCAGGTCTGCAAGTACATGTGCCCGTATGCGCGGTTCCAGAGCGTGATGGTCGACAAGGACACCTATGTGGTGACCTACGACACGCAGCGCGGCGAGCCGCGCGGCTCGCGCTCGCGCAAGGCCGACCCGCGCGCGCTGGGCATCGGCGATTGCGTGGACTGCAGCATCTGCGTGCAGGTGTGCCCGACCGGCATCGATATCCGCGACGGGCTGCAGTACGAGTGCATCGGCTGCGGGGCCTGCATCGATGCCTGCAACCAGGTCATGGACAAGATGCGCTATCCGCGCGGACTGATTCGCTACACCTCCGAGAACGCGATGCGGCGCGCGCTGTCCGCGGCCAATGCGCGCCGCCGCGTGGTACGCCCGCGCATCGTGCTGTATGCGGTGCTGTGGCTGGCGCTGGCCGGCGGCTTCGTCTGGTCGGTCGCGGTGCGCACGCCGCTGAAGGTGGACATCATCCGCGACCGGCAGGCGCTGGCGCGCGAAGTGGAAGGGCGCTGGATCGAGAACGTCTACCGGCTGCAGCTGATCAATACCACCGAAGGCGAACTGGACGTGGCCATCGCGGCGGAAAGTCCTGGCCTGCCGGGGCTGTCCGTCGAATACGAGCGCGCTGCCGGCCATCTGGCGCCTACATCGAACCGGCTGCTGCCGCTGCGGCTGCGCGTGCCGCTGGAGCAGGCCGCGTCGGGCACCCATGTGGTCGACATCGTCGTCAGCGGCTCGCCCGCAGCGCCTGGGGCCGGGCCCGGAGCCGAGCGCGTGCAGGTGCGGCAGTCCACCCGCTTTTTCGTTCCCGACCAACCGTAACGAGGCATCGACATGTCCCAATGCAAACCGTGGTGGAAGGAGCCGTGGCCGTGGCTGCTGATCAGTGGCCCGGCGCTGGCGATGATCGGCTGTGCGGTGACGATCTGGGTCGCGCTGCGGCACGCGGACCGGCCGATCGTCGACGGCGTGGTGCGTCAGGGGCTGCTGGTCCGGCAGGCGGCGACGCCGGCGGCGGTGGCGGCTTCGGCTGCCACGCAGGACTCGCGCGACGCGGTCGATCCCCGATCGGTGGCACGGCCATGAAGGCGCGCTGGCTGATGTGGGTGCTGTGGCCCGCCTTCGTCGGCGCGGCCGTGGCCTTCGTGCTGGTGTTTTCGCTGATCGATCCGCGCGATCTGCGCGTCTTCGGGCGGCCGCTCGAGCTGTCGCACGGCGCCATCTATACGATCGGCTTCGCGGTCGCGTGGGCGGTGTGCGCGCTGTCCAGCGCGCTGACGCTGTGCATGCTGCCGGCATCGATGCTGGCCCCGATGTCGTCGCCGATGTCGGCGGCCGACGAACTGGAGTAGGGCGATGGCAATGCTGGCAGCGGCTGCCGCGGGCGTCACTGCCGCGACTGCCGCGCGGGGATCAGCAGGCGGTCTTGCCCAGCAGCTGGCGGATGCCGTCCATGTCGACCAGCTTCACGTGGCGCTGGCGGATCTGGATCAGGCCGGCCTCGGCGAAGCGCGAGAACAGCCGGCTGACGGTCTCGAGCTTCAGGCCCAGATAGCTGCCGATTTCCTCGCGGCTCATCCGCAGCACGAACTCGGACGGCGAATAGCCGCGTGCCGACAGGCGCTCGGACAGGCTGATCAGGAAGCCCGCCAGCCGCTCCTCCGCGCGCATCGAGCCCAGCGTGATCAGCATCATCTGGTCCTGCGTGATTTCCCGGCTCATCAGCCGCATGAACTGGTGCTGCAGCGAAGGCAGCGAGGCCGACAGCGTCTGGATCTCGTCGTAGCGCACCACGCAGACCTCGGTGTCCTCGAGCGCGGTCGCGTCCGACGCATGCCGCATCTCGGTCAGCCCATCGAAGCCGACCACTTCGCCGGGCAGATGAAAGCCGGTGATCTGCGCGCGGCCGTCTTCCATCGTCACGTGGGTCTTCAGCGTGCCGAAGCGGATCGCATAGACCGCGTCGAGCGGATCGCCGAGGCGATACAGCGGTTCGCCCTTGCGCACGCGCACGCGCTCCTGCACCAGCGTGTCCATCTTCTCGACGTCCTGCGCCGACATGCCGACCGGCAGGCACAGCTGTCCCAGCGAGCAGGTGGAGCAGCGGGTCGATTGGTCGTTCAGGGGAATGGCGTTCAGCAATTGGAATCCGCGCGAAGGGAAGGGACTGCCATCGACGGCGCGATGGGGGCGATGGGCGTGAAGCAAGCGGCCATTCTACCGTGCTCCATGCCGGCGAGGGGAGCCTGACATGGCGATCGGCGTACTGGCCAGCGTGTTTCTGCTGGCGCTGTTGGGCGGCGTCCACTGTGCGGCGATGTGCGGCGGCATCGCGCTGGTGCTCGAGGGCAACGATGCCGGGCAGGCCGCGCCGGTGGCGCTGTACCGCAGCCGCGCGGCGTGGGTGCGCGAACTGCTGGTGCTGCATGCCGGCCGCCTGAGCGCCTACGCCTTGCTCGGCGCATTGCTGGGCGCGGTCGGCGCGGCCGCCTGGAAGGCGCAGTATCTGCCCGTGCAGCGGGCGCTGTTCGCGGCCGGCAGCGCGAGCCTGCTGCTGGCGGGGCTGTGGACGTTGGGTGCCGCGCGGCTGGTTGGAACGATCCCCGGCGTCGATGCCGTGGCGCGGCGGCTCGCCGCGCGCTGGGCGCGCTGGGGCGCAAGGGCCATCGCGCGCAAGGAAACCGGCGCCGCCCCGCGCGGCGCCCGGCGCCTGTTGCGCCGCTACGTCGCCGGACTGGCCTGGGGGCTGGTGCCCTGCGGCATGGTCTACGCCGCGCTCGCGCTGGCCTTGCTGGCCGGCAGCGCCGCGTCGGGCGCGCTGGTGATGCTGGCCTTCGGCGTCGGTACGCTGCCCAATCTGCTGATGCTGTCGAGCCTGTCGGCGGGCCTGCGCGTGCTGGCGCGCCGGCCATGGGTCCGCCGCGGCATCGGCGCGGCGGTCGCGCTGTTCGGCGCGGCCGGTCTTGCGCGGGCCGCGATGCTTCCCGAGACGCTGGCCGCGCACGGCTTCTGCCTGACACTGTGAGGCCGGGCGCCGCCCGCCCGCGAAGGCCGCGGTTGCAGGCCGGCGCGGGAATGCCATACAATCGCGGGAAGCCACGGCGACCGGGCCGCTTTCGCGCAGGTGTCGTGGTCGCCCGGTCGCGCTTGATCCAGGCGTCTGTCACGGCACTCATGGGTTTCCATACCCATCTCCCTCCCCGCACTGTCCGGCTAGAACATCCGATGTCGACATCGGCCAAGAATACCGGCCAGCGGCGTGGCAGCGAGGGGCCCGACAGGCTGCACGCCAGGCCATGACCAAGTTGTCTCGCATTCCGGACGGTCGCGGCTGTCCGGGCGTGTCGGCCGCAACAGGGGAGACGGCGCGACGCGCTGGTCCTTCCGCCGACCGATTTCGGGAGACGGGCGGACGATCTTCTGCCGGAACGGACCGGCAATCGATGCACCGATGAGAAGCGCGCGGACCCGATGCGGCAAGCATCCCGGTCGGCTGCGCGATGAATGGCGGCAGGCGTCCCTGAAGCGGAACGCGCGCCGCTGAATCGACCAATCTCCAGCGCGTCCGGGTGTCACGGACGCAGATGCAAAGACAGGCCGCACACCACAACATGAATACCCAAGAGGCGAAAATCGTCCTCGAGACGGCGCTGATCTGCGCGCAGGAGCCGCTGCGCGTCGCCGATCTGCGCCGCTTGTTCGCCGACGATGTCGGCGCCGACACGATCCGTGTTCTGCTGGAGGAGTTGCGCAAGGACTGGGAGCCGCGCGGTGTCGAACTGGTGGCGCTGGCGAGCGGCTGGCGCTTCCAGAGCCGTCCGGCGATGCGCGAATACCTTGACCGGCTCAATCCCGAAAAGCCGCCCAAATATTCGCGCGCGGTGATGGAGACGCTGGCCATCATCGCCTATCGCCAGCCGGTCACGCGCGGCGATATCGAGGAAATCCGCGGCGTCACGGTCAGCACCGAGGTCATCAAGAAGCTCGAGGATCGCAGCTGGATCGAGATCATTGGCCATCGCGACGTGCCAGGCAAGCCGGCGCTGTACGCAACCACCAAGACCTTCCTCGACGACCTGGGGCTGCGTACGCTGGATGAACTGCCGCCGCTGGAGGATCCGCAGGCGCAGGTCCAGGCAGCGCTGCTGAACCAGGGCGCCATCGACTTCGAAGAGGTCGCCACCGCGGCCGGCGCCGATGAGGAAACCTTCGCCGCGGCGCCGGAAGGTGTGGCGCAGGCGGATGGCGTCGCTGCGGTCGATGCGGTCGATGCGGTCGATGTTGCGGAACAGGCAGACGAGACGCCGCCGCAGGCCGATACCGACGAACCGGCCGAACCTGAAATACCTGCCGAATCCGCGGAGATGCCCGCCGCCGCGGCCGCCGAAGATACCGGCGACGCTGCCGCGGAAGCCGCCGACGCTGCTGACGCTGCCGGCCAGACAGCCGACCAGGCCGACGCCGACGCGCCCCAACTCGATGAACGCGATGCCGACGAGCAAGGCGCGCGCGTCCCGAACTAACACCAGATGCAACAAGCGAGTGTGAATACTTTGTCCGACTCTATCGATCAAGACGTGCGCGAGGCCGAGACGCCTGCCGAGGGCGCCGCGCCGCGCCGCAAGGGCCTGCGCCGCGGGCTGCGCAATCTGGTGGCCTCGCGCCGCCAGGCCGCGCAGGACCGCGATGCCGCCGACGCCGTGGCAGGCGAAGCCGGCGCGGCGGTGGCGCCCGAGGGTGGCGCCACGGCGGCGCCCGCGCCCGGATCGCGAGGCGGACGCGGCCGTCGCGCCAAGCCCGCCGAAGGCGACGCGTCGCGCGAGAACGCCGGCAAGCGCCGCGGCCGCGGCAATGCCGGCAATGCCGGCAATGCAGGCAATGCCGGCCAGGGCGGCGGCCAGAACGCAGGCCAGCAGGCTGGCGCGAGAACGGAAGGCGCGCGCCCGGAAGGCGAGGGCGGCAACAACGGCCAGCCCCGTCCGGCCGGCAAGCGCAAGGGCGGCAAGAACGCGGCCCGGCCCGCCAGGGGCGCCGGCAAGCCGGCCGCGCCGACGGCGGACAAGGGCGGCGCCAGGCCGGCCGCGAAGGGCGACAAGAGCGCCGCGGCCGAGGACCTGTTCCGCTTCGTGATCTCGGGCCAGTACGACGCCGACGGCGGCGCGGCGGGCCCGGCGCGCAAGGCCAAGCCGGTGCGCGAACTGTCCGCCGAGGACGACGCGCCCAAGCTGCACAAGGTGCTGGCCGAAGGCGGCCTCGGTTCGCGCCGTGAAATGGAAGAGCTGATCCTGCAGGGCCGCGTCTCGGTCAACGGGTTGCCCGCGCATATCGGGCAGCGGATCCTGCCGACCGACCAGGTCCGCGTCAACGGCAAGCTGATCCATCGCCGTGTGACCACCAAGCCCCCGCGCGTGCTGCTGTATCACAAGCCGTCGGGCGAGATCGTCAGCCAGTCGGATCCGGAAGGCCGCCCGACCGTGTTCGACAGCCTGCCGCGCCTGAAGACCGCCAAATGGGTCGCCGTGGGCCGGCTGGACTTCAACACCGAAGGCCTGCTGATCTTCACGACGTCCGGCGATATCGCCAACCGCTTCATGCACCCGCGCTACGGCGTCGAACGCGAATACGCGGTGCGCACGCTGGGCGAGCTCGCCGAAGCGGATCGCCAGCGCCTGCTGCACGGCATCCAGCTCGACGATGGCCAGGCCAACTTCCTGCGCATCGTCGACGGCGGCGGCGAAGGGGTCAACCACTGGTATCACGTGGCGCTGACCGAAGGCCGCAACCGCGAGGTGCGCCGCATGTTCGAGGCGGTCGGCCTGACCGTGTCGCGGCTGATCCGTACCCGCTATGGCCAGTTCCTGCTGCCGAGGGGCCTGAAGCGCGGCCGCTGGCAGGAGCTCGAGCCCGAGGAGGTGCGCGCGATGATGGCCGCGATCGGCCTGAAGGCGCCGGCCAAGCAGGCAGGCGCGCCGAAGGGGGCGACCAAGGTCGGCGGCCGCAAGCAGCGCGAGCAGGCCGCGATCGAGGGCCGGCCGATGGCGACCGGCATGGACGGCCTGCCGCGGTTCAACAAGGAAGGTGGCCGCGGCGGTGCCAATCGCGGCCAGCCCGATCCGATGCAGACGTCGATGGGCTATATCACCGCGCCGACGCTGCTGACCTCGCACACCGGCAAGTTCGCGGCGGGCGTCGGCCTGCCGCAGCAGCCGGGCATGCGCGGGCCGGCCGGCGGCGGCCGCGGCGGTCCGCGTGGCGGTGCCCGCGG
>NZ_JAJQJF010000034.1:0-11675 GCF_021213615.1 Cupriavidus sp. UGS-1
GCCCCATCAAGACGCCGCCGGCCGCCGCGCCGCTGCCGCCGGACGATGGCACGCCCGCGATCTTTGGCGGCGACTGGCCCGCGCTGGCCGCCAGCCTGCCGCTGAAGGGCCTGGCGCAGCAGCTCGCGTACCAGAGCGAACTGGCGCGCGTGCAGGGCCGCACCTTCGTGCTGCGCGCGCCCGTGGCGGCGATCGCGGAAGGCAATGCAGTGGAGCGGCTGGCGCAGGCACTGTCGGACCATTTCGGCGAAGCGGTGCGCGTGCACTGCGAGGTCGGGGCGGTCAGCGAGACCGCCGCGGCCGCCGATGCGCAGGCGCGCGCGGAGCGTCAGCGCGCGGCCGAGGCCGCGATCGAGAACGATCCCTTCGTGCAGGGCCTGTTGCGCGAGTTCGGCGGCCAGATCGTGCCGGGCTCGATCCAGCCGCGGGCGTTGTGACACCGGCGCGCCGGCCATCACGTTCCCTACGTCCACACGCACATAGAGAAGCCGCCCGGCGCGCACCGACACCGAATCCACCGAATCCATCGAACTCAGGAGAAGCACCATGATGAAGGGCCAACTCGCCGGGCTGATGAAGCAAGCCCAGCAGATGCAGGAAAACATGAAGAAGATGCAGGAGCAGCTCGCGCTGATCGAGGTCGAGGGCCAGTCCGGCGCCGGTCTCGTCAAGGTCGTGATGACCTGCAAGAACGACGTCAAGCGCGTGACCATCGATCCGAGCCTGCTCGCCGAGGGCGAGGACAAGGAGCTGCTGGAAGACCTGGTCGCGGCCGCGTTCAACGATGCGGTGCGCAAGGCCGAGGCCACCACGCAGGAGAAGATGGGCTCGATGACCTCGGGCCTGCCGCTGCCGCCGGGCTTCAAGCTGCCGTTCTGAGCGCCGGCTTGCCGAACCCGCACTCCCGATGAAGGCATCCACTCCCACCTCGCTGCAGGCGCTGGTCGAGGCACTGAAGGTGCTGCCCGGCGTCGGCCCGAAGTCGGCGCAGCGGATCGCCTATCACCTGCTGCAGCATGACCGCGAGGGCGCGCGCCGGCTCGGCGACGCGCTGCGCGGCGCCGCCGACGGCGTGCGCCATTGCGCGCGCTGCAATACCTTCACCGAGGCCGAGGTCTGCGAGACCTGCCTGGACGCGCGCCGCGATGCCTCGCTGCTGTGCGTGGTCGAGACGCCGGCCGACCAGGTGATGATCGAGCAGACGCTGACCTATCGCGGCCAGTATTTCGTGCTGATGGGCCGGCTGTCGCCGCTGGACGGCGTCGGCCCGCGCGAGATCCATCTGGACCGGCTGCTGGCGCGCGCCACCGACCCCGCGCTGGGCGGCCCGGTGGCCGAGGTCATCGTCGCCACCAATTTCACCAGCGAGGGCGAGGCCACCGCGCACTACATCGGCGAGATGCTGAAGGCGCGCGGGCTCAAGGTCTCGCGGCTGGCCCGCGGCGTGCCGGTCGGCGGCGAACTCGAATACGTCGATGCCGGCACCATCGCGCGCGCGGTGATGGACCGCCGCACGCTGTGAAGCGCGATGCCGCATCGCATCGCTTCGGCCCGCATGGTCTGATCGCCCGATGAACCTGGCCCGCTTCGATCTGGTCACGCTCGGACTGTTCGTCGCCGTCGCGCGGCAGGGCAGCATCTCGGCCGGCGCGCGCCAGTCGCATCTGGCCGTTGCCGCGGCCAGCAAACGGATTTCCGATCTCGAGGCCGCCGTCGGCGCGCCGCTGTTCTTCCGCCATGCGGCCGGCGTGCAGCTGACCGAGGCGGGGCAGGCGTGCTTCCATCATGCGCTGACCGTGCTGCAGGACGTCGAGCGGATGGCGGGCGTGATGTCGGACTATGCGTCGGGCGTGCGCGGGCAGGTGCGTGTCTGCGCCAACACGTCGGCGATCACGCAGTTCCTGCCCGACGATCTGGCCGGCTTCATGCGCCTGCATCCGACCATCCGCATCGAGCTGGAGGAGCAGAACAGCGGCGATATCGTCGCGGCGCTGGTCGAGAACCGCGCCGACGTCGGCATCTTTGCCGACCGCACGCCCAGCGCGGGGCTGGTCACCGTCGAATATCGCCAGGACGAACTGGTATTGGTCACGCCGCCGGGGCATCCGCTGTCGCAGCGCGGGCCGGTGCGCTATGCCGATACCCTCGAATACGACTTCGTCAGCCTGCCGCAGGTGACCTCGCTGGCCGCGCGGCTGCTCGAGGAGAGCAGCCGGCTGGAGCGGCCGTTCCGTCTGCGCATCCAGGTGCGCAGCTTCGATGCGATGTGCCGCATGGTGATGGCGGGCCTGGGCGTCGGCGTGCTGCCGCGCATCGCCGCCGAGCCGCACGTCAAGTCGATGGGCCTGTCGCTGGTCAAGCTGCAGGACGCCTGGGCGCAGCGCTCGCTGCTGATCGGCATGCGCGATCCGGCCGCGCTGACGGTGTCGGCCCGGCTGTTGATCACCCATCTTTGCGGCGAGCGCGCGCCGTTCTGATTTCCCGCACTGAGGACTGCCCTCTCCCCACCCTCTCCCGCAAGCGGGAGAGGGAGCCTGCTGCTGGCACTCGATGGTTTTCCCGTCTCCGGCAAGCGGGAGAGGGAGCCTGCTGCTGGCACCCGACGGTTTTCCCGTCTCCGGCTAGAGGAAGAGGGAGCCCGCTGGCCTCACGGTTTTCCCCTCTCCCGCTTGCGGGAGAGGGGTAGGGGAGAGGGCAGCAGCCTTTCGCGTTCGGTGAAAGCCCGCTTCACCGATTGACGCCTTCCGCGCCCCAAGGCCCTGCGGCACACTGCGTGCAAATTCGATCGCAGGGCCGTGTCCCAGTGCGCCTCGCGATCGCCAGACACACACCGATCCCCGGAGACAATCCGCATGCCGCGACAGATTCTGGATGGCATCCGCGTGCTCGAACTCGGGCAGCTGATCGCCGGCCCCTTCGCCGCCAAGACGCTGGCCGATTTCGGCGCCCACGTGATCAAGGTCGAGCCGCCCGGACAGGGCGATCCGCTGCGCAAATGGCGCATGCTGTATCAGGACACCTCGGTCTGGTGGGAGGCGCAGTCGCGCAACAAGGAATCGATCTGCATCGACCTGCGCAACCCGGACGGGCAGGCGCTGGTGCGCAAGCTGGCGGCCGAGGCCGACGTGCTGATCGAGAACTTCCGCCCCGGCACGATGGAGAAATGGGGCCTGGGCTGGGACGTGCTGCACGCCGCCAATCCGAAGCTGATCATGCTGCGGGTATCGGGCTACGGCCAGACCGGCCCGAAGCGCGACGAGCCCGGCTTTGCCGCTGTCGCCGAGGCGATGAGCGGGCTGCGCCATCTGACCGGCGAGCCCGGACGCCCGCCGGTGCGCGCCGGGCTGTCGCTGGGCGATACCATCGCCGGCCTGCATGGCGCGCTGGGCGTGCTGCTGGCGCTGTACGAGCGCGATGCGCGCGGCGGCACCGGTCAGGTCATCGACGTGGCGCTGTACGAGGCGCTGTTCAATCTGAGCGAGAGCCTGCTGCCCGAGTATTCGGCCTTTGGCGCGGTGCGCCAGCCGGCGGGCGGCGCGTTGCCCGGCATTGCGCCGTCGAACGCCTATCCGTGCGCCAACGGCGAATACGTGCTGGTCGCCGCCAACGGCGATGCCATCTTCAAGCGGCTGATGCAGGCGATCGGCCGCGCCGACCTGGCCGACGATCCGGCGCTGGCGCGCAACGACGGCCGCGTGGCGCGGGTCGACGATCTCGATGCCGCGATCGCCGCGTGGACGCGCACGCAGGACATCGACAGCGCGCTGGCCGTGCTGCGCGAGGCCCAGGTGCCGTCCGGCCGCATCTACACGGTCAAGGACATCGCCGAGGATCCGCACTACCGCGCCCGCGGCGTGATCGAGCAGGTCACCGCGGCCAGCGGCCTGACGGTCGAGGTGCCGGGCATCGTGCCCAAGCTGTCGGGCAGTCCCGGCGCGATCCACGATCGCGCGCCGACGCTCGGCGAGCATACCGATGCGGTGCTGGCGCAGGCCGGCTTCGACGCCGCGACGATCGCCGATCTGCGCGCACGCGGGGTGGTGGCATGAACATGAACATCAGCGCGACCGCATCGGCCACGCCTTCGACGACCAGCTTCCCGCTGCGTGGTCCGGCCCGCATCGAGATCAACGAGGTCGCACCGCGCGACGGCCTGCAGATCGAACCGGTGGTGGTGCCGACCGACGCCAAGGTCGCGCTGCTGGAGGCGCTGTCGGACTGCGGCTTCGCCCGCATCGAGGCGACTTCGTTCACCTCGGCCAAGGCGATTCCCGCGCTGGCCGACGCCGAGGCGGTGATGCACCAGATGCGCCGCGCCGACGGCGTGCGCTACACGGTGCTGGTGCCGAATCTGCGCGGGCTGGAGCGCGCGCTGTCGTGCCGGCCCGATGAGGTCAATCTGGTGATGTCGGCCAGCGAGACGCACAACCGCGCCAATCTGCGGATGACGCGGGCGCAATCGCAGGCGCAGCTGCTGGCGATGATCGAAGTCGCGCGCGCGGCCGGCGTGCCGGTCAATGTCTCGCTGTCGACGGTATTCGGCTGCCCGTTCGAGGGCGAGGTCGCGATCGACGCGGTGATGGCGCTGGCGCGCAGCTTCGCGCTGGCCGGCGCCGACGGCATCACGCTGTGCGATACCACCGGCATGGCCTATCCGAACCAGGTGCGCGCGGTCTGCGAGAGCTTCCAGCGCGAACTGCCGGCTACCGGCCTGACGATCCATCTGCACAACACGCGCGGCATGGGACTGGCCAATGCGCTGGCCGCCTGGGAGACCGGCGTGTCGCGCTTTGACGCGGCGGCCGGCGGGCTGGGCGGCTGCCCCTATGCGCCCGGTGCCAGCGGCAACGTCGCGACCGAGGACCTGGTCCATATGTTCGCGTCGATGGGCGTGGACACCGGCGTCGATCTGCAGCGCCTGCTCGGCATCATCGGCGAGCTGCCGACCGTGGTCGAGCGCGAGGTCTGCAGCCAGCTGCTGCGCGCCGGACCGCGGCTGCGGACGCACCAGCCGCCGGCCTGGCTGGCGGAGCATTTCGCGGGGCAGTGAGGGCAGGTGGCCTATCCCCAAGAACAACAGCAATCAGCAAGCACGCGGATGAAGGTCCGCAACCCCAACCCAAAAACAACATCGATTCCTGGAGGAGACAGCATGTCGATCCGTTCGTCCCAACCGTTCCATTCCGCCAGCCCGGTCGCTGACTCGGCCATGCCGGGCCGCCGTCGTCTGCTCGCCGCGGCCGTTTGCGCGGCCGCAGCGTGCCTGAGCGCCGGCGCGCACGCGCAGGACGGCGCCTATCCCAACCGCGCCGTCACGCTGATCGTGTCGGCGGCGCCGGGCGGCACCACCGACCTGGCGGCGCGGATGATTTCCGAGCCGCTGGCCAAGGCGCTCGGCCAGCCCGTCGTCGTCGAGAACCGCCCCGGCGGCGCCGGCGGCATCGCCGCCCAACTGGTGGCGCGCGCCAAGCCAGACGGCTACACGCTGCTGGTGCAGTATTCGGGCTTCCACGTGATCACGCCGCTGCTGATGAAGGGCCTGTCGTGGGATCCGGTCAAGGACTTCGCGCCGGTCGCCAATCTGCTGTCGGCGCCGCAGGTGCTGGTGGTGCGCCCGAGCCTGCCGGTCAAGTCGCTGTCCGAGCTGGTGGCCTACGCCAAGGCCAATCCGAACAAGCTGAACTACGCGTCGTCGGGCAACGGCTCGCTGCAGCATGTGTCCACCGAGCTGCTGAACCAGATGGCCGGCATCCGCATCACGCACGTGCCGTACAAGGGCACGGGCCCCGCGATGACCGACCTGCTCGGCGGCTCGGTCGACCTGACCATCACCACGCCGCCTCCGCTGATTCCGCATATCCAGGCCGGCAAGCTGCGTCCGCTGGTGGTCACCAGCAAGAACCGGCTGCCCAGCCTGAAGGACGTGCCGTCGGCGCCCGAGGCCGGCTACGCCGATCTCGACGTGTCGTCGTGGTTCGCGATGTACGCGCCGGCCGGCACGCCCAAGCCGGTGATCGACAAGCTGACCGGCGAGATCGACAAGATCATGAAGACCGATGCCTTCCGCAAGAAGGCCGAGGAACTGGGCGCCGAGGCGAAGTACATGAACCCGTCGCAGCTGGGCCAGTACCAGCGCGCCGAGCTGACGCGCTGGGGCAAGGTCATCCAGTCGGCCAATATCCAGGCCGAGTAAGGCCCGGCGGCGTTCTGCCGGCTGCCGGCTGCCGGCGCCATCGCGTCTTTCCCGCGCAAGCGGAAATCCAGCGTCTTCGAGACCCGCTGGGTCCTCGCTTGCGCGGGACGACAGCCTTCTCGCCGGCGTTCCCGCTAGGTAGTGTTCCCGATTGGGCTGCGCCGCGCCGCTCGGATAGCATCGCACGAAGCCGCGCGGCGGCGGAACACACCGGCGTTGGGACACAATAAGCAGGAGACACAGATGTACAACCGGAAATTCTGGAAACAGGTGGTGATCGCGCTGGTGCTGTTCCTGGCCGGCTGGTTCACCTTCGGCGGCTTCGCGCATGCGCAGGGCAAGCCGGAGAAGGCCAAGGTCACGATCGCGGTCGGCGGCAAGAACCTGTTCTACTACCTGCCGCTGACGATCGCCGAGCGCCAGGGCTACTTCAAGGAAGAAGGGCTCGACGTCGAGATCGTCGACTTCGCCGGCGGCGCCAAGGCGCTGCAGGCGGTGGTCGGCGGGAGCGCCGACGTGGTCTCCGGCGCCTACGAGCACACGATCAATCTGCAGGCCAAGGGCCAGAACTACCGCGAGTTCGTGCTGCAGGGCCGCGCGCCGCAGATCGTGCTGGTGACCTCGAACAAGACCATGCCGGACTTCAAGTCGGTCGCCGACCTGAAGGGCAAGAAGATCGGCGTCACCGCGCCCGGTTCGTCGACCAACATGATGGCCAACTTCGTGCTGGCCAAGGCCGGGCTCAAGCCCTCCGACGTGTCCTTCATCGGCGTGGGCGCCAGCAACGGCGCGGTCGCGGCGATGCGCTCGGGCCAGATCGACGCGATGGCGAACCTGGACCCGGTGATCTCGATGCTGACGCAGAAGAACGAGGTCCGCGTGGTGGCCGATACCCGCACGCTGAAGGACACGCAGGCGGTGTTCGGCGGCAACATGCCGTCGGGCTGCCTCTATGCGTCGGCCTCGTTCATCGAGCAGAACCCGAACACCACGCAGGCGCTGACCAATGCGATGGTGCGCGCGCTGAAATGGCTGCAGAAGGCGGGCCCGTCGGACATCGTCAAGACGGTGCCGGAGAGCTATCTGCTGGGCGACCGCGCGCTGTACCTGTCGGCGTGGGACAAGGTCAAGGAGGCGATCTCGCCGGACGGCATGATGCCCGCCGACGGCCCGCGCACCGCGCTGGCCACGCTGCAGCAGTTCGATCCGGCGCTCAAGGGCAAGGCGATCAAGCTGGACCAGACCTTCACCAACAGCTTCGTGCAGAAGGCCAACGCGAAGTACAAGTAAGCCACACTGCGACGCACCGTCGTCCCCGCGAAGGCGGGGACCCAGTGGCTTCCAGAGACGCTGGATTCCCGCCTTCGCGGGAATGACGGGACGATCGACGGCCCGTTTCCGAGCGGGCCGCCGTTCTCGCGGCTTTCGGTTGTATCGAACAAAGGCCGCGCCATGGATGCGCCATCGAGGCGCCATCGAACATCACGCCGCCGTCGGCCTGCCCGATGCGCGGCGCACGCACAGCGAACCGCATGAGCACTCCGGCCCTTTCTCTCGACAACGTCACCTGTACCTTCATCTCGCGCGAGGACCGCGACCAGCGCTACACCGCCGTCAAGGACGTCTCGCTGGCGATCGCGCCCGGCGAATTCGTCTCGGTGGTCGGCCCCACCGGCTGCGGCAAGTCGACGCTGCTCAATGTCGGCGCCGGCCTGCTGGCGCCGTCGTCCGGCGAGGTGCGCGTGTTCGGCGAGCCGCTGGCGGGCATCAATGCGCGCGCCGGCTACATGTTCCAGACCGAGGCGCTGATGCCGTGGCGCAGCGCGGTGGATAACGTGATCGCGGGCCTCGAATTCCGCGGCGTGCCGCGCGCGCAGGCGGTTGCGGAAGGGGAGGAGTGGCTGCGCCGCGTGGGCCTGGGCGGCTTCGGCGACCGCTATCCGCACCAGCTGTCGGGCGGCATGCGCAAGCGCGTCGCGCTGGCGCAGACGCTGGTGCTCGACCCCGACATCATCCTGATGGACGAGCCGTTCTCCGCGCTCGACGTGCAGACCCGCCAACTGATGGAAAACGAGGTGCTGGAGCTGTGGGCCGCCAAGCGCAAGGCGGTGCTGTTCATCACGCACGATCTGGACGAAGCGATCGCGATGAGCGACCGCGTGGTGGTGCTGTCGGCGGGACCGGCCACGCATCCGATCGGCGAATTCGACATCGACCTGCCGCGTCCGCGCGACGTGGCGGAGATCCGCAACCATCCGCGCTTCGTCGAACTGCACGCGGCGATCTGGGACGTGCTGCGCGAGGAAGTGCTCAAGGGCTATGCGCAGCAGCGCAAGGTCGCCTGAAGGGCGCGACGCCCCGCGCGCGACGACCCGCAACCCCAAGCCGACGATCCAACGAACCCGAACCAATCACGATCCATGGCATTTCGTACCGATTCCAAAGGCATGCTGCGCGTCTGGCAGCTGCTCGTCCTCGTCGTCATCCTCGGCGCCTGGCACCTGGCCACGCGCTCGCAGCAGGTGGCGTTCTTCTTCGGCGAGCCGTGGCTGGTGGCGCAGCGCGTCTGGAGCTGGTTCTTCGTCGAGCGCGACATCTACCTGCATCTGGGCGTGACGCTGCTCGAGACGGTGCTGGCGTTCGGCATCGGCACCGTCGCGGGCCTCGGCGTGGGGCTGTGGCTGGCGCTGAGCCCGGTGGCCTCGGCCATCCTCGATCCGTACATCAAGGCGATGAACTCGATGCCGCGCGTGATTCTGGCGCCGATCTTCGCGGTGTGGTTCGGCCTCGGCATCTGGTCCAAGGTCGCGCTGGCGGTGACGCTGGTGTTCTTCATCGTCTTCTTCAACGTCTACCAGGGCGTCAAGGAAGTCAGCCCCGTGGTGCTGGCCAACGCGCGGATGCTCGGTGCCAACCGCCAGCAGCTGCTGCGCCATGTCTATCTGCCAAGCGCGACCAGCTGGGTGTTCTCGTCGCTGCATACCTCGGTGGGCCTGGCCTTCGTCGGCGCGGTGGTCGGCGAGTACCTGGGCTCGGCGCGCGGCGTCGGCTATCTGATCCTGCAGGCGGAAGGGACGTTCGACATCAACACGGTGTTCGCGGGCATCGTGGTGCTGACCGCGTTCGCGCTGGTGCTGGACTGGATGGTGGGGGTGGTGGAGCGGCGGCTGATGAAGTGGCAGCCGAAGAGCGGGGAGACGGAGAAGCTGTAGGGAGTTCTCCCTCTCCCGCTTGCGGTAGAGGGACGGGGAGAGGGAACAGGGCGGTCGTCATGTGGATGGAATTCGCAAATGGCCACCGCCGCTGCCCTCTCCCCCAACCCCTCTCCCGCAGGCGGGAGAGGGGAGGAGGCCCAAGGTTCGATCTCAAGTGTCGCAGGCTTACGGCACGATCACGATCTTGCCGGTGACCTTGCGCGCTTCCATGTCCTTCAGCGCCTGCGCGGCCTGTTCCAGCGGATAGCGCGCCGAGATGTGCGGGCGGATCTTGCCTTCCTTCATCCACCCCAGCATCTGCGCCATGTTGGCCTGGTTGGCGCGTGGCTCGCGGCGCGTGAATTCGCCCCAGAACACGCCGACCAGCGATGCGCCCTTCAGCAGCGCCAGGTTCAGCGGCATCTTCGGAATCTCGCCGTTGGCGAAGCCGACCACCAGATAGCGGCCGCGCCAGCCGATCGAGCGGAATGCGGGTTCCGCATAGATGCCGCCGACCGGGTCATAGATGACATCGGGACCCTTGCCGTCGGTCAGCGCCTTGATGCGCTCGCGCAGGTCCTCGGTGCTGTAGTTGATCAGGGCGTCGGCGCCATGTTCCTTGCAGACCGCCAGCTTCTCGTCGGTCGAGGCGGCCGCGATCACGCGCGCGCCGATCGCCTTGCCGATCTCGATCGCGGCCAGGCCCACGCCGCCGGCCGCGCCGAGCACCAGCATGGTCTCGCCGGCCTTCAGTTCGCCGCGATCGACCACCGCGTGGTGCGACGTGCCATAGGTCAGCGTGAAGGCGGCGGCGGTCTCGAAATCGATGCCCGGCGGCATCGGCACGACCGCGGCGGCGGGCGCCCTGGCCTGCGTCGCGAAGGCGCCGTTGCCCAGATAGGCGATCACCTTGTCGCCGGGTTTGACGTGGCTGACGCCGTCGCCGACCGAGTTGACGATGCCGGCCAGTTCGGAGCCGGGCGAGAAGGGCAGCTGCGGCTTGGCCTGGTACTTGTTCTGGATGATCAGCACGTCCGGGAAATTGACGCCGGCAGCTTTCACGTCGATCACGACTTCGCCGGGACCGGCGACCAGGTCGGGCAGGGTTTCGAGCACCAGCGAATCGGGCGGGCCCCAGGCTTTGCACAGTACGGCTTTCATCGTGTCTCCATTCAGTCTTGATGTCTTGATGCCTCGATCTGGACCGCGCGGCCACGCGGCCCGGGCTAGTGTAGCGCAGAAATAGTACGGTCGTTCAGTTCGGTGGGCGAGGGCGGCGATGCGGTGCAAATCGCCCGGTGCAGCAGTCCCTTCGCACGACGCCATCGCAATCGCCTCGGGTACAATCGCGGCCATGCACATCCTTCTCGCCAACGACGACGGTTACCTCGCGCCGGGACTTGCCATGCTGCATGCCGCGCTGGCGCCGCTGGGCCGTATCACCGTGATCGCCCCCGAGCAGAATCATAGCGGCGCATCGAATTCGCTGACGCTGCAGCGGCCGCTGACGGTCTTCGAGGCCAGAGAGGGCGAGCAGAAGGGATTTCGCTTCGTCAATGGCACGCCGACCGATTGCGTGCATATCGCGCTGACCGGCCTGCTCGACGAAAAGCCCGACCTGGTGGTGTCGGGCATCAACCAGGGTCAGAACATGGGCGAGGACGTGCTGTACTCCGGCACCGTCGCCGCCGCGATCGAGGGCTATCTGCTCGGCATCCCGTCGATCGCCTTCTCGCAGGTCGACAAGGGCTGGGAGCATCTGGATGCCGCGGCCAGCATTGCGCGCGGCATCGTCGAGCGCGCGATCGCGACGCCGCCGCGCGAACCGTTCCTGCTCAACGTCAATATCCCGAATCTGCCGTTCGAACATATCCGCGGGCTGCGCGCCACGCGGCTGGGCAAGCGCCATCCTTCGCAGCCGGTGATCTCGCAGGTCAATCCGCGTGGCGAGACCAACTACTGGATCGGGCCCGCTGGCGACGCGCTCGATGCCAGCGAAGGCACCGATTTCCACGCGACCGCGGAAGGCTTCGTTTCGCTGACGCCGCTGCAGCTGGATCTGACCCATCGCGCCCAGCTCGATTCGCTGCGGCAATGGCTCGCATGAGGCCAGCCGCGTGCCGGCCGCCGGGACCATGGGCGCGTTGAGGCCATGAGTTCGAGCCCGCGCCGACCGAAGTTTCCGCTGACGCTCGACTCCGTGGTCGAGCGCAAGCCCGCGCCCGCGCGAACCGCCGGCTTGCCCGCGATGGTGGGCAAGCGCGCGGCCACGCCGGCCCCGGCGCCCA
>NZ_JAJQJF010000035.1:2500-5454 GCF_021213615.1 Cupriavidus sp. UGS-1
GAACGCGGCGAACTGAAACATCTAAGTAGCTGCAGGAACAGAAATCAACCGAGATTCCCAAAGTAGTGGCGAACGAAATGGGATGAGCCTTGTACCTTTTAGCAGTGTGGTTAGCAAAACGGGATGGAAAGCCCGGCCATAGCAGGTGATAGCCCTGTATGCGAAAACCGCGTTGTGGAACTAGGGGTACGACAAGTAGGGCGGGACACGTGAAATCCTGTCTGAAGATGGGGGGACCATCCTCCAAGGCTAAATACTCGTGATCGACCGATAGTGAACCAGTACCGTGAGGGAAAGGCGAAAAGAACCCCGGGAGGGGAGTGAAATAGATCCTGAAACCGCATGCATACAAACAGTCGGAGCCTGGCAACGGGTGACGGCGTACCTTTTGTATAATGGGTCAGCGACTTACATTCAGTGGCAAGCTTAACCGGTTAGGGAAGGCGTAGCGAAAGCGAGTCCGAACAGGGCGATTGAGTCGCTGGGTGTAGACCCGAAACCAGACGATCTATCCATGGCCAGGTTGAAGGTGCGGTAACACGTACTGGAGGACCGAACCCACTAACGTTGAAAAGTTAGGGGATGAGCTGTGGATAGGGGTGAAAGGCTAAACAAGTCTGGAAATAGCTGGTTCTCTCCGAAAACTATTTAGGTAGTGCCTCGTGTCTCACCTTCGGGGGTAGAGCACTGTCATGGTTGGGGGGTCTATTGCTGATTACCCCGCCATAGCAAACTCCGAATACCGAAGAGTGCAATCACGGGAGACAGACATCGGGTGCTAACGTCCGGTGTCAAGAGGGAAACAACCCAGACCGCCAGCTAAGGTCCCCAAGATTGGCTAAGTGGGAAACGAAGTGGGAAGGCTAAAACAGTCAGGAGGTTGGCTTAGAAGCAGCCACCCTTTAAAGAAAGCGTAATAGCTCACTGATCGAGTCGTCCTGCGCGGAAGATGTAACGGGGCTAAGCCAGTCACCGAAGCTGCGGACGCGCCTTGTGCGCGTGGTAGGAGAGCGTTCCGTAAGCCTGTGAAGGTGTCTTGTAAAGGATGCTGGAGGTATCGGAAGTGCGAATGCTGACATGAGTAGCGATAAAGGGGGTGAAAGGCCCCCTCGCCGTAAGCCCAAGGTTTCCTACGCAACGTTCATCGGCGTAGGGTGAGTCGGCCCCTAAGGCGAGGCAGAGATGCGTAGCTGATGGGAAGCAGGTTAATATTCCTGCACCGTCGTATGATGCGATGGGGGGACGGATCGCGGAAGGTTGTCCGGGTGTTGGAAGTCCCGGTCCCTGCATTGGAGAAGGCGCTTTGGCAAATCCGGGCGCAGGATTCAAGGATGTGGGGCGAGCGGCCTAGTGCTGCGAAGCAATCGGAAGGGGTCCCAAGAAAAGCCTCTAAGCTTCAGTCATACGAGACCGTACCGCAAACCGACACAGGTGGGCGAGATGAGTATTCTAAGGCGCTTGAGAGAACTCGGGAGAAGGAACTCGGCAAATTGGTACCGTAACTTCGGGATAAGGTACGCCCTGGTAGCTTGACTGGCCTGCGCCAGAAGGGTGAAGGGGTTGCAATAAAATGGTGGCTGCGACTGTTTAATAAAAACACAGCACTCTGCAAACACGAAAGTGGACGTATAGGGTGTGACGCCTGCCCGGTGCCGGAAGATTAAATGATGGGGTGCAAGCTCTTGATTGAAGTCCCGGTAAACGGCGGCCGTAACTATAACGGTCCTAAGGTAGCGAAATTCCTTGTCGGGTAAGTTCCGACCTGCACGAATGGCGTAACGATGGCCACACTGTCTCCTCCCGAGACTCAGCGAAGTTGAAGTGTTTGTGATGATGCAATCTCCCCGCGGCTAGACGGAAAGACCCCATGAACCTTTACTGCAGCTTTGCATTGGACTTTGAACCGATCTGTGTAGGATAGGTGGGAGGCTTTGAAGCGAGGACGCCAGTTCTCGTGGAGCCGTCCTTGAAATACCACCCTGGTTTGTTTGAGGTTCTAACCTAGGCCCGTGAATCCGGGTCGGGGACAGTGCATGGTAGGCAGTTTGACTGG
This sequence comes from Cupriavidus sp. UGS-1, assembly GCF_021213615.1. Classification (NCBI taxonomy): domain Bacteria; kingdom Pseudomonadati; phylum Pseudomonadota; class Betaproteobacteria; order Burkholderiales; family Burkholderiaceae; genus Cupriavidus; species Cupriavidus sp. UGS-1. Next base: position 4,554 of record NZ_JAJQJF010000035.1, read on the forward strand.
GGCGGTCTCCTCCCAAAGTGTAACGGAGGAGTTCGAAGGTACGCTTGGTACGGTCGGACATCGTACCTAAAGTGCAATGGCAAAAGCGTGCTTAACTGCGAGACCGACAAGTCGAGCAGGTGCGAAAGCAGGACATAGTGATCCGGTGGTTCTGAATGGAAGGGCCATCGCTCAACGGATAAAAGGTACTCTGGGGATAACAGGCTGATACCGCCCAAGAGTTCATATCGACGGCGGTGTTTGGCACCTCGATGTCGGCTCATCTCATCCTGGGGCTGTAGCCGGTCCCAAGGGTATGGCTGTTCGCCATTTAAAGAGGTACGTGAGCTGGGTTTAAAACGTCGTGAGACAGTTTGGTCCCTATCTGCCGTGGGCGTTGGAATCTTGACGGGGGCTGCTCCTAGTACGAGAGGACCGGAGTGGACGTACCGCTGGTGTACCTGTTGTCTCGCCAGAGGCATCGCAGGGTAGCTATGTACGGAAGAGATAACCGCTGAAAGCATCTAAGCGGGAAACTCGCCTGAAGATGAGGATTCCCTGGAGCCTCGAGCTCCTTGAAGGGTCGTTCAAGACCAGGACGTTGATAGGCTGGGTGTGGAAGCGCAGTAATGCGTTAAGCTAACCAGTACTAATTGCCCGTAAGGCTTGATCCTATAACCAGTGCGTTTAGCGCGTTCGATACGCGCCGCTGGTATCCGCATACGTGCCATACAGCACAACCCACACGCTACATCCCAATACGCCAGATTGGCCCCAAGCCAGTCCGGCAACCCTTTATGCCTGGTGACCATAGCAAGTCGGAACCACCCCTTCCCATCCCGAACAGGACCGTGAAACGACTTCGCGCCGATGATAGTGCGGACTACCCGTGTGAAAGTAGGTCATCGCCAGGCTCTCCATT
>NZ_JAJQJF010000036.1:0-2917 GCF_021213615.1 Cupriavidus sp. UGS-1
CGTGACGGCGGCCGAAGCCTCCGCGGCGGGCTTGTCCTGCGCCGCGGCCGCGCCCGACAGGGCCATGCCCGCCGTGCCCAGCGCCAGCGCCATGGCGCCGGCCGTCAGGAATCGTTTGAACCAGCTAGTCATCTGAATACCTCTTGTCGCTCTTGTATGGCTCGTTTGTTGGCGTCGGCGTGGCGTTACAGCGCGTCGCCGCCGGTCTCCCCGGTACGGATCCGGATGACCTGCTCGATCGGCGCGACGAAGATCTTGCCGTCGCCGATCTTGCCGGTGCGGGCCGACTTCTCGATCGCCTCGATCGCGCGGTCGACCACATCGTCGGGCACCGCGACCTCGATCTTGACCTTGGGCAGGAAGTCGACGATGTATTCGGCGCCGCGGTACAGCTCGGTATGGCCCTTCTGGCGGCCGAAACCCTTGACCTCGGTGACGGTGATGCCGGACACGCCCACGTCCGACAGCGCTTCACGCACTTCGTCGAGCTTGAACGGCTTGATGACGGCGATGATCAGTTTCATCCGTGTTCTCCTGAGAGCGCGGCCCCGTTTGCCGGCGGGGCCCGCTCGTGCTGACCGTGTTTAGAAAGTCTTGGTGAGCGTGGCGACCACCGTGGCCTTGCCCATGTAGCGGCCCGAGGTGTTGGTGTAGACGCCGCGCTTGGCATTGGTGTCGATGTACGCGACCGCCGCCGAGAAGCCGTTGCCCAGGTCCTTGGTCAGGCCGAGCTTCCAGTCGGTGTACGAGGCGTCCGCCACGTTCTGCACTTTCTGGTAGCCGACGTGCGCGTTCAGCGTCAGACCCCAGAACTCGAGCGGCACGTTGGCCGCCAGGTCGACGTACCAGCTGTTCTTGCTGTCGTAGAAGCCGAACAGGTTGGTCGGCGCGTACGAGTACTTCAGGAACACCGGGCCGTAGCCGATGCCTGCGTAGATTTCAGTGGTGTACGGCCGCGTGAAATTGGCCGGATAGTCGCCGGGGTAGTAGTACTGCAGCACGCCGACGTCGTAGTTCCACTTGCCGTCGCCGAAGGTGTTCTTGAAGCCGGCGTAGAAGTCCATCTCGATCGGCGCCGACACCTCGTCGTTGCTGTCGTTCAGCCAGCTGATGCTCGAGTTCCAGTTGCCCGCGTAGAAGCCGCTCGCATGGCTGTAGTCGAAGCCGCCCTGGATCGCCGGCCGGCGGTTGGTCTGCATGATGCCGCGGTAGCGGTATTCGGAGGCCAGCGTCACGTTCGCCGTGAACGTATGCGGCGAGGCCGCTTCGGCGGTCGCGGGCGCGCTCTGCGCCAGCGCGGTGGTGGCGGAACCGCACAGCGTCAGCGCGCCGATGGCGAGGGCCAGCGTCTTCATGGATTTCTTCTCCTTTTCCTTGGGCTCGGGACTTCTCTGTCAGGCCGATACTGCAACTGCCATGCCAGGGTCCGCCGGCGCACGGGCGCGCGTGGGTCGCGTTGCAAGCGCGCGGGGGACGGAGAATGAAAAGGCGTTTCCTTCTGCCTTCGGAAAGCCCGCAACATGGGGCCCGGCGGGCGGCGCCGGGTTAAATGCTGTGTCCGATGGGACCGGGCCGCTTTCCCCGGCGCGCTTCACGGGCCATAATCGGCCCATGCCACCGGCTGGTGCCGGCCGCCGCCATGGGCGCGCACTGCACCGATAACGTGCAGATGCGCCCATCCGGCCGCCCCCGCCGCCCCCGATCGATGCACCCCGACGGTGCAGAAGGAGAAACCGATGAAACCGACCGATCTCTTCAACGACCTGCAGAGCAAGGTCAGCGAGGTACTGCGCAATTCGCCCGCCAAGGACATCGAGAAGAATGTCCGCAGCATGATGACCCAGGGCTTTGCCAAGCTCGATCTGGTCACCCGCGAGGAATTCGACGTGCAGTCGCAGGTGCTGGCCCGCACGCGTGCGCGGCTGGAGGAACTGGAGATGCGTGTCGCGGACCTGGAACGCCGCGCCGGCATGGCGGGGGCGGCGGGCGTGGGACCGGCCACGGTCGGCACCGCCGGCGCCGGCACCACGGGCTCGGCCACCTCGGTACCGGGCTCGACCACGCCCGAGCCGGGCACCGGGCCGACGAACCCGGGGCTGGCCGGCTGAACGCGCCAGACCTCACGTCATGCGAAGGCCGCCGGGCAACCGGCGGCCTTCTGCGTTTACGGCGGCGTTAATAAATCGGTGACGTGCCGGATCGCCCTTTCACTGCCTTCGTCCACCGCTCGCGCCCTACGCCTTCGCCCGTCACCCTAGCCCACCACCCTCGCCCACCCTTCCTCCACCTCTTCCTCTTTCCCCTGGTCGCCCCCATGCACCTCGCCGTCCTGCGCAGCCGCGCGCTGACCGGCATCGACGCGCCGCCGGTCTCGGTCGAAATCCACCTGGCCAATGGCCTGCCGGCCTTCGCCATCGTCGGGCTGGCGGAGACCGAGGTGCGCGAGAGCCGCGAGCGCGTGCGCGCGGCGATCCTGAACTGCGGCTTCGAATTCCCGAACCGGCGCATCACCGTCAATCTGGCGCCCGCCGATCTGCCGAAGGAATCGGGCCGCTTCGACCTGGCGATCGCGCTCGGCATCCTCGCGGCGAGCGGACAGATCCCGGCACCGGCGCTGGACGGCTACGAGTTCGCCGCGGAGCTGTCGCTGTCGGGCGCGCTGCGGCCGGTGCGCGGCGCGCTGGCGATGGCGATGGGGCTGGCGCGTGAGCAGGCGGCCGGAGCCGGAGTCGGAGCCGGAGCCGGAGCCGGAGCGGGAGCCGGGGCCGGAGAAACAGCAAGAGCAGGGGCAGGGTCCAATGCCAGCGCCGGCGCCGCCGGCCGCGCCTTCGTGGTCGCGGCCGGCAACGGCGCCGAGGCCGCGCTGGTCGAGTCGGTCACGGTGCTGGCGGCCGCCTCGCTGCCCGAGGTCTGCGCG